>NZ_CP019288.1:2133623-2439747 GCF_009901525.1 Kordia antarctica | reverse complement strand
GTTAAATAATCATAGCGCATCTGATCAACTACAATACCAATCACTAATTTTGGTGATGTCGTATTTTCAGTAGTTAAATCAGCAGTTTTTGAGGTAGTTTTTATGTTTTGCTTTACAGATACACATTGTATAAAAGCGAAAGATAGGATGCTAAAAAAGATAACTTTTTTCATGTTGAGACGTACTTGTATTATTAAACTCCACTTGACTTTTCTATTTCTTAGAAAATACAAAATCAGTTCAAAAATAATTGTTTTATATCAAATACCATTTAACTAAACATTAAATCCGTAAATTATTTTATTAGGTTACCCGAATGATGTATTTTTAACCCATGATTTACCTAGAAAATATAGGACGCTATTTTTTGATGTTGAAAAGCGTATTTAGCAAAATGACCAAATGGTCAATGCTAAGAAATCTTATTTTTAAAGAGATTGATGATTTAATCATTGGTTCCATGGGAATTGTATGTTTTATATCCTTTTTCGTAGGTGGTGTTGTTGCCATTCAAACTGCCTTAAACATTAACAATCCTTTGATTCCGAAATACCTTGTTGGTTTTGCCACACGACAGTCTGTAATTTTAGAATTTGCGCCTACGTTTATTTCCATTATTATGGCAGGAAAAGTAGGTTCATTCATTACGTCTAGTATAGGAACGATGCGCGTTACAGAACAAATTGACGCGTTGGAAGTTATGGGTGTAAATTCACTCAACTATTTAGTTTTCCCTAAAATTGTTGCCTTATCCTTGTATCCATTTGTAATTACAATAGCGATGTTTTTAGGAATTCTTGGCGGTTGGTTAGCATCTATTTATGGAGGTTTTTCAACGAGTGCTGATTTTATTGAAGGATTACAGATCGAATTTATTCCATTCCATATTACCTATGCTTTTATTAAAACGTTCTTATTCGCGTTTGTATTAGCAACCATTCCTTCCTTTTACGGATATTATATGAAAGGTGGCGCATTGGAAGTTGGAAAAGCAAGTACAACGTCGTTCGTTTGGACGAGTGTTGCTATTATTTTGATAAATTACATCATCACGCAATTATTACTAACCAAATGATCGAAGTAAAAAACATACGAAAATCTTTTGATGGTGTTGAAATTTTAAAAGGAATTTCAACAACGTTTGAGAAAGGAAAAACCAACTTGATTATCGGTCAAAGTGGTTCAGGAAAAACAGTGTTTTTAAAATCGCTCATAGGTTTATTTACACCAGAAGAAGGCGATATTCTTTTTGATGGAAAAAACTATAAAGACTTATCTGATGAAGAAAAACGCGACTTGCGAACTGAAATCGGAATGGTTTTTCAAGGAAGTGCTTTGTTTGATTCTATGACCATTTCTGAAAATGTAATGTTTCCGATGCGCATGTTTTCCAATAAATCAAAAAGCGAAATGCAAGATCGTGTCGATTTTGTATTGAATCGTGTCAATTTAGTAGATGCACATCATAAATATCCTGCGGAAGCTTCTGGAGGAATGCAAAAACGTGTTGCCATTGCCAGAGCAATTGTGATGAATCCGAAGTATTTATTTTGTGATGAACCCAATTCTGGATTGGATCCAAAAACTGCCATCGTCATTGATAATTTAATCCAAGAAATTACTGACGAATACAATATTACAACGGTAATCAACACACACGATATGAATTCTGTAATGGAAATTGGTGAAAAGATTCTTTTCTTGCAAAATGGTGTCAAGGCTTGGGAAGGCACTAATAAAGAAATTTTTGTAACTGAAAACAAAGCAGTTACGGATTTTGTCTACTCTTCCGATTTATTCAAAAAAATAAGAGAAGTATATTTGAAAGAATTGGAAGGGTAAACTTTTTAAACACTGTTGTCCGACTAAAGACAAAAGACCGCTACGCTGTTAGATCATAGAATAAAGACAAGTTAGTAACTGACTGAAAAACAGTATTCATAATTATATATTTTTATTCTTGCGAAAAAAATTTCTTACTATTGGAAATTAACTTAAGCATGGGTAATTTATCAAAATGTATTAAAAACTCTTTCAAAGCTAGGTTTTCAAAAGAATGTAAAGATTTTATCAGACGCTAATATTTTTTAAACACTTTATTGCTTACAAAAAAAAGCGAACCCGAAAGTTCGCTTTGTAATATATAACCCGTTGTGCATTTTAAATTCAAAAGTATAATGAAGCGTCAGTTCGAGTGATTTTGAGGCATGAAAAATCGTATCGAGAACCAGTTTAGTGTGAAAAATTCTATCTCGATACAAATTTTACTCATTTTCAATCGTAAAATTCACTCGAATTGACGAATTTTATCAAAATGCACAACAGGTTAATTTATTATTTTTCGACCTCTATTTAATCCGCTCAATAATCAACGTATCAAGGTTCAATTCTTTACGCAACCAAGTATTTAATTCGCTTTCGCGAATGGTTTGTACACTATCTGATAATTTCGGATTCCATTTTACAGCTGCCACAGGCATTGTATCGATTCGGATAAAATCTTTTGAATTCAACATTTTTGCGAATCCAAACTGACGTAAATCTGTATATTTAATTTTTGCAGTTTTCGCTACTTTACTAAACGCTACATAATTTTCATTCTCTAAGGAAGCTTTCGATTCTAATTGACCATTAAGGTCGGTTACTTCTCGTTTTAGCTCGGCAATTTGTTTTTGCAAGCCATCAACAATATTTCTACTATTATCTAAATCAGTATACGCTCTGTCAAGTGATTTTGAAATTTCATCTACACTTCGGGTTTCAAAACCGTTGATTTTCAGTTTATAAGCTCCAATATGATCATAACTTTTTAATGTATTTTCATATTCTGCTGTAATATCTTTCGAAACTTCACCATTAAAATATAAGTTGATGGTTTTTTTATCATCGTCTTTCACTTCTTTTTGATACCATAATGCTGGATTCGCTTCTACTTTTTGAATGAACAAGTTATAATCACGTTGTATATTACTTTCTTGCAACACATCCCAAAATGTCCAAACTGCAGGAATCATTACTGCTAATGCAACTAACGAAGCTGCTTGTGAAATTCGTTTACGCTTTGTAGAATTCGCATATTTCAACATCGGGAAGCGCAATAACTTCAAGACTAAGAAAGTCGCCAAGCCAATGAAAATGGTGTTAATGATGAATAAATACATCGCGCCACCTGCATACAACAATCCTTTTGAGCCACCTTTTGCTAATCCGAAACCTACGGTGCATAATGGCGGCATTAAAGCTGTGGCAATCGCAACTCCAAAAATTACAGAAGCAATCGTTCCTTTTTTTGTTCGCGCTATAATTAATGCCAAACCACCAAAAAAGGCAATCAATACATCACGAATATCTGGTTTTGTTCGCGATAGTAATTCTGAAGAATCTATTTGTAATGGAAAAAATTTAAAGAATAAAAAAGCAGTTAATACACTTAAAACGACCATGACACCAAAATTGACCAAGGATTTACGTAAGGTATAAATATCATTAATAGCAATCGCCATTCCAACTCCTAAAATTGGTCCCATAAGTGGCGAAATTAACATGGCTCCAATAATAACAGGAATAGAATTTGCGTTCAATCCTACCGAAGCTATAAATATAGAACATACTAAAATCCAAGCAGTTGCGCCTTTAAAAGGAATATCCTTTTTAATATCTTCTATGGTTTGATCTTTGTCAACATCATGTTGAATATCTAATAATTCATACAAGAACGTTTTGAGTCCTTGCCACAAACCTTTTGCATCTGTTGGCGGCGTAGTTTCTGCTGCTTTTTCTTTAGGTTTATTTTCTTCTTCCGAAAAATCGAACTTATTTTCTTCTTTTGAACTCATAAGCTTTATCCGTAATTTTCGCCAAATTTGTCTTTGACTTTCTGTAATACTTTCTTAATATCTTGCTCTTTTGTCTTTGGATAAATTAGCAATACATCTTCTTTATCTACAACAATATAATCATGCAATCCGTCAATAACGACTACTTTTTTGTCAGCTGTTCTGATCATATTTCCACTTGCATCCTGTAAAACAGTTTGTGCATTTACAATTGCATTTCCAGCTGATTCTTTATCGAGTTTATCATACAAACTTCCCCAAGTTCCTAAATCGTTCCAATCAAAAGTGGCAGGCAATACGTATACATGTTTTGCATATTCCATAATGGCGTAATCGATAGAGATGTTTTCGGCTCGACCGTAATTATCACGAATAAAATCGTCTTCAAAATCTGTATTATACACCGATAAACCTTCATCAAAAAGTTCATATAATTTTGGTTGAAAGTTTTGAAATGCAGTAATGATTGAGTGCACACTCCAAATAAAAATTCCTGCATTCCACAAGTAATTCCCGCTTTTCAGAAACGTTTTAGCTGTTTCATAATCAGGCTTTTCCGTGAATTTCTTTACTTTTTTAATAGCACTTTCATTCGCTTCAAAGTTGATATACCCATATCCAGTATTTGCAAATGTTGGTGTAATTCCCAATGTCATCAACACACTTTCTTTTTGACATTTATCAAAACACGTTTGCAAATTAGCTATAAAAGCAGTTTCATCTTCAATCCAATGATCGCTTGGCGCAACCACCATAACACCATTTGGGTTTTCCTTCTGAATCTTTAATGAAGCATATAAAATACACGGCGCGGTATTTCGCATTTCAGGTTCCAAAAGGACTTGTTGTTGCGTAACATCGGGCAATTGTTCTAAGACTAAATCATTATATTTTTCATTGGTAAGAATGTAAATATTTTCTTTTGGAATTAATTTAGAAAGTCTACTAAATGTTTTTTGAATTAAGGTTTCGCCAGTTCCCAACATGTCATGAAACTGTTTGGGAAAATTGGAAGTACTTACAGGCCAAAATCGCGAGCCAACGCCGCCAGCCATTAGAATTGCGTAATAATTCTTGTTCATTCTACTCATTATTCGTTGGGAAGTATTTTGTTTAGTAAAGCAAGATACTACAGATTGCCGAAAAAAGTAAAAAAAGTCGTTCTTTTTAACTCAAACTGAAATAATAATTCTAAATTTTTGATTCTTTTTCCGCAGTATAGCAGTTATTTTTCGTTAAGAATTTTTGAAGCCTTGGAAAAAATTTAGAAAAATAGATGCGGTTTTAGTTTTCCGCAGAGAAAACTAAAAATACCTCTGGAAAAAGCGCACTTTCTTTTGTTGGTGCCTGTACTGAACTTGATTCAGTATCTTTTGTGCGAGCAAAGAAAATGAAAATCAGAATTTGAAAATTATGTTTTAAACTAATAATTTATTTCTAAACTCTGATCACATTTTAGCAAACTAATATTATTAACTCCGCAACAACTCAACTTCCGCATTTGGATTAAATAAATACACGCGTCCTGTAGCAACTTCAACACATTCATAGCGTTTTACACGTTTATTTCCGCGTTTAAAAATTTTTCCATTATGCATTCGGAATGTACTTCCTTGCGGAATTTCGAACACATAATTTTTATCATTTTCTGGATCGTATTGTTTCAGTGCTAACGCGAATTTTGCGTCTGTATCACTACTTGCTTTCGGGTTTCTAAAATGATTGGCTACAATTGGCAACAATCGAGTTGGAAATATTTGCGGATTTATAAACGGCAACATCAATTGTTGAAAGGTTCGTTTCCACTCAATTCCGTGTGGTTTTATCTGTCGCCCAAACTCTTCAAAAGCTACTAAATGTGCAATTTCGTGAATAAGTGTTACAAAAAAGCGATACTTATTTTCGCTTGCATTTACTGTAATCATATGTGTTCCGTCGGGCATTCTGCGGTAATCGCCATGTCGTGTTACACGTTGATTCACAATTTTCAAATGCACATGATGCTTCATAATTAATTCAAAAGTTACATCTACGGCACGTTCAGGAATATATTTAGATAAAATTTCTTTCACGCACCAAAAATAGGAATTTGTTTTTATTTGAAATTGAAAGATTAAAAGTTTTTTGCTACGGTGAGTTGCGAATTATTTTGATACGTCATTGCGAAAGTTTTGAAAAAACTTGTGGCAATCTGTTTCTTAATAAGCAGATTACTTCACTATCGTTCGTAATGACGTATTCAAAGGAAACTTACTTCTTACTCGTTCTCCATCTTCTATAAAAAACAAATCCAATAATTAAAAGTACTAAAATTGGCCAAATATAAATAAACGCAATTGCTATGTTTTGAATAAAATTCCAACCTGCTAACAAACCTTCTTTTGCTTTCGATCCAAATCCTTTTTCGTAGCTAATTGGTGCTTCTTTAAAGGTAATCGTTTCATAAATTTCTACCTGAATTGTGCTATAAGCAACTCTACTACTCATGTATTTTATCTTTCCTTGTGCTGCTTCAATCTCTTCCTGAATCACGCGCAATTCATTTTCTGTTGCCAAAATATCTTTAATAGTTCGTGCATTTTTGCGCAAAACCGTTTCCAAACGTTCTTTAACTTCCAATCGTGTTTGCAAACGCGTTTGTGCATCCATATACTTTTCGGTAACATCAGTTGTAGAAATAGTTACAAAATCGGTTTCTTCGGCAAACTTTTGAATTCCATCTAACATGATATCAAAGTTTTCTTTAGGAATTTTTATAGTAAATCTATTTTGTTTTTCTTGATAATTCTTATCATAACGCAGCTCCGAAATATAACCGCCATTGAGATACATGACTTCTTTAATTTCTGACAACGCTTTTTCAATATTCTTTACCTTATACTTTGTACTTGCCGTTTTAATAATTTTCAAATCTTTCGGAATATTTGATATTCTCAATTGATTGGTCTGTGTGTCAATTAAGCCTTTACTTTCATCAGTTTCAACTTTGAAATCTTTGTCATCTACGCCATCATAATCATCTCTTAGGTCAACATTTTCTAGCGCAATGGCTTCATTTTTATAATCTGCACTTGTATTACATGACATCGAAATCAAAAAGAGAACCAATAATAAATAAGATTTTACGTTTCGTTTTAGTGTGATTGCATTCATAATTTTATATTTTTAAGGATTAAGAATACAAACATATTGGAGTTTTGTTGTGAAGCTTTGTAAATAGCTTGTAACGACTTTGTAAATTAATTTACAAAATACAAACCGCTGATTATCTGAATTTTACTTTTAATTGAACACAGAAAAAACATATTATTTTTCACGCTTGAAACAGCAAATTGCAACCACTTTTTTGGCTTCGCATGCGGCTTCTAGTGATATTTCTGATTGGAAAGGAACTACAATTACAGATTTTCAAGAAGATGTACGCAGTAAAACCAACGACAGTATTAGCGAAAAATGGTTTTACACGTATATTAAAAATGATACTGAAAAGTTGCCACGCGTAGACATGCTCAATTTACTAAGCGTTTATGTTGGTTATGACAATTGGAATGATTTTAAACAGAAACAGGCTGAAATTGAAGTTGAAATTGAAATTGAAGCTAAAACAGTAAAACCGTCTCGAAAACTAATGTGGTTTTTTATATCGCTTCCGCTGATTTTACTCGGATTATACAGTATCTATCCAAAAGAAAATACCTTTTCGTTTTGTTTCATAGATGCTGACCAACGTGCTTCCATTCGAAATATTTCGTTAGACATTATCGTTTTGCGTACGGAAGAATCGCCGCTGTATTTTAAAACGGATAGTTTGGGTTGTTTCTCGTATGCGACTTCTGAAAGTGAATTGAAATTCGTTGTAAAATCGCCGTATCATAAAACAGATACAATTGTGCGACATATCAATTCCAATCATCATAAAACGGTTCAATTACAAACGGATGATTATGCGTTAATGTTGTTGTATTACGCCAACGGAAATACAAAAGATTGGAAAAAAAGGCGAGAACAATTGCAGGAACTCATCGCGGATAACGCACAAATTTACAGAGCGTTTAAAAAGAATATTGGCATAGAAATATATACAAAAAAGGAATTCATTAATCTATTAACGATTCCGACAAGCAGTTTAAAAAAGATGCAAATTTTGGACAAAGTATATGAAAATAACAAGATTGTGAAACTTAAATTTATGATTCAATGAAGATGAAAATTGTATATATCGTAGGTTTCCTTTTGTGTTTTTCGTGCAGCAATAATGTTTCAAAAAAAGAAGATACTGCTGTAAAAAGTGAAGAAATCGAAATCGATAAAGATGGTTTAGTTGATGATGCTGATTTTAAAAGCGGAGATGTTTCTTTTATCGATTTCAATACTGAAATTGAAGAAAAATTGCGCGCAAATTATGAATCGCTGGTATTAATCAATACACATCCTGAGTTTCAAGAAGCAATCAAGGAACAATTAGCAACTTCTACTAAATTCAATGTTTTACTTTCAGATTCTATCCAAAGCATTGAAATTAAATACATTGAGTTTAAAGGAAATCTTAAAAAAGTGAATGATAGCATTTACAAACAGAAAATTTTATATACAACATTCATCAATTCAAAACATATAAAAAAAGACAGCGCATTTGTAATTATAAAACGAACAATATTAATAATTGACAATTCGCTAAAGATGAATACGTCGTTTTCGTTTGAGATTCTAGACTAGTTAGACTTATTTCCGCGTAGGCGGGAATCTCTTGGATTACTAGATTATTAGACTTTTTTACCAACGTCACTTCGAGTGATTTTTTGTTATTTGACAAAGTCAAAATCACAAAAAAATGTATCGAGAAGTACTTTAAAACTCTAAGTATTCTATTCGTTTCGAATTAGTTTTCAATAGAACTGCGAAGTTTATTAAAGTATGCTTTTTCATTGTTTCACATCAGAAAAACCACTCAAATCAATGGTTTGAGAGAAATAATGAAAAGTGTTGCATATTTTTTACTAAATTTAACTTCTAATTAAATCATACCATTATGAAAAAAGTATTGCTGATTTTGATGCTTTGTATTGCTTTTCCCTCCTTTGCGCAAACTGAGTTGACAGACGAAAACGCTGAGTCTAAGTTACTCACAAATAACGATCGGTTGATTGTTTTAGACTTTTATGCAACTTGGTGCGGACCTTGCAAACGCATGGATCCAATTATAAAAGAGTTGGAAGCAAAGTATAAAGATCGCGTTGATTTTTATAAAATTGATGTTGATAAGAATCAAGTAGATGATGCTTTGGGAGTTTCTGCAATGCCAACGTATTTGTTTATTTACAATAGTTCAAACTTAGAACAGATTGAAGGCGCAATGAGCAAATCCAAAATGGCAGGTTTGATTGAAAAATACATGGATGGTGAAGAAGAAGTGGAAGAAACTGTGATTTCAAGCACTGAGACAGAATCGGAATTTTATGATGCAACTGACAAACACGGTGATTCAGACGAATTTAGTCAAGCTACTTTAGATAAAATTTGGAATTCTTCTACGAAATTAAATTCACTCGCGTGGCATACGTATAAAACACACAACGACGTAAGCGATTTATTAAAAGCAATCAAAGTTGTAGAACGTTCTGTGGAGTTGGGAGCTACATATTATAATGTAGATACACACGCGGCTTTGTTATACAAAACAGGAAATTACACGAAAGCTTTAAAGAAAGCAAAAGAAGCAATTGAAATCGCGAAAAGCGAAGGTTTAAGTTATGCTTCAACCACAGAATTAATTGAAAATATTATTGATAAGTTGTAAGTAGCTTATTTTTAGATATATGAAAAACGGAAGTCAAATGGCTTCCGTTTTTTTGTTTCTTAGACATGTTAGATTTCTAGACTTCTTAGAAATATTAGATTGTTAGATTGTTAGATTTTGAATATTTTATATATCAAATAACGAATCAACAAATTAACGAACAAACAAAAAAACAAAGGAGCAAAGCGACTAAAACCCAAAACCTGTCACATCGAGCATTATTAAAATCAAAATATATTTTGATTGAAGATACCTAGCATAGCTATCGAGATGCAAAACTTTCCCTCAATTCCCCAAACAATACATACATTTATGTAAATTTGTGACTATTAGAATCTATTCGATTGGAAAAACACCAGAAAGAAGTATCGTCGCAAACGCTCAAATTCAGCATTATCAATTACATTGGTGCGGCTATTGGAATTGTGTCTACACTTTTTATCTATCCAAATAATAAAGAATTTTTAGGAATCATGCGGTATATATTTGATGGCGCACAAATTCTCATGGCGTTTTTTGTATTTGGAACTTCGCAATCGTTAGTCAATTATTTTCCGCGTTTCAAAGATTCCGAAGAAAAACGAAACATCTTTTTCTCTTCCACATTGCTCATTGTTATTGTAAATAGCATACTATTTTCCATCATATTTTTGTTGTTGGCAAATTCATTATCAAGCGTACTTTCAGATTTTCAAGCCTTTGATTATATCGGATATTCTATAATTGTTGGTTTTGCTTTCGCGATGATGGATTTGAGCAAGCGACAAGCATCGAACTATAAAAGAATAGCGATTCCGACAGTATTGGAGCGTTTTTCGATCAAAATATTTTTCCCAATCATATTTTTGCTCTTATTAGGCGGAATCATTACAGTTGAAACTGGAAAAATTATCTATGTAATTTGCTTTGTAATTTTACTCTTTATCGCGCTTTTATATGTGAAAAAAGTAGCGAAAATCAACTTCAATTTTAATCATAAAAAAGTGTTTGATCGCTCCTTTCGGAAAGAATATATAAAGTATAGTGTTTTTGCTTTTTTCAGCATTTTAGGTTCGTTGTTGGCGTTTAAGATTGACGGAATCATGGTGCCAAATTTGATAGAAGTCAATGCAATGACAGCAAACGGAACGTACAGTATTGGCGTAGTTTTAGCAGCAACATTAGCAATTCCTGCAATTGGTTTATATACAATTTACAGTCCAATTATCACAGAATACATTGCGAAAGATGATATTGTTTCGCTCGGAAAAAAGTACCAAGAAGTTTCTAAATTATTATTCGCTATTGGCGGATTTTTATTGTGTTGTATCTTTTTAGGTGTTGATGATTTATTTTCAATACTGCCAACACAAGAAAACCTACTCGATACCATTCCGATCATTTTAATTCTGAGTTTCAATGTTGTAATTGATATGAGTACATCATTCAATTCGCACATATTATTATACTCAAAATATTATCGGTTCAATATGGTTGCGATTGCTGTTTTAGTCGTGCTAAATGTGTCTTTAAACATTTACTTCATCAAGTATCTAAACTTAGGAATTGAAGGCGCAGCGTATGCAACGTTGATTTCTATGACGTTGTATAATAGCGTAAAGCTGATTTTTATCTATTCAAAATATAAAATTCAACCATTTACCATAAAGCACATTTTATTATTAGGTGCGTTTTTAGGAAGTGTGAGTTTGCTGAATATGATTCCAACAACAAATTATGTGATTTTAGACATCATTCTAAAAGTCGGAACCTGTATGTTATTTAATGGTTTTGTGATTTATAAACTTCGTATGATTCCTTACGTAAACGATTGGATTTCCAAAAGAATAGGAGTGAAGTAGAAAGAATTTCAATGCCTGTTTTATAGAGAAGTTCTATATCTCATCTTTATTATATGAGAATTGGCGTTTTTTTGATGATAATACATAATATTTTTATCCAAAGTCAGCGTTGGAGCTTCAACCAAGTTTGCAATAGTTTCTGAAAATAAAACGCGTGGAACTGAAAATTCTGAAGTCGCATCACTTCTAACAGCAACACATATTTCAAAAAGAGTATTTGGAGTAATTGGTCCTTTTAAATACCGTGTGTAATACAATTCTAGATTGTCACTACTTATACATGGCGCATAATAAATATACGTTGCATCGTTGATATTTTGCAAGATTGACGGCGAATTTGGAAGTGTGTTAAATGTTGAAGCATTGACTTTCTGAGCAATTCCTAACGTCGTTTCACATGGACCTGGACAATTTGTACCATCAAATCGTGTATTAATGAAGTATAAAAATTGTCCATCCAAACTTATTCCATGATCCATGACAAGCCAACCTGGAATGTTCATATTAAAATCTCCTTGAACTCTTTCAATATTGCTAACAGTTCCTGCATTAAAAGTTCCGTGAAAAAGATTATTCAATTCAGTTGGGTAATTTCTGGTAGATGTCCAGTAAAAATTTCCGCTACTGTCCATATCAGCAACGGCGTCTAAATGTGGCGAAGTTGCTTGATTTGTTCCTGATAATTCTCCCACATAATTAAACGTGGAATCATTCACTTTAGTCGCATAATAAAGTTTTGTGTTGATGCCATCATTCAAATTATTAAAAAATAAATAATTTCCATCAGAAGACACAAATGGTTCCATTGCATCAAACGATAAACCATTAATAGTTACTTCAATTTCAGCACCAAATGTAGGATATGTTGGAATGTTATCAATCTCAATCTCATTGTCATTTGACGAACAAGAAACCAGTAAGAATGAGATACATATGAGTTTAAAAAGAGTTTTCATGGATCATTCTTTAGGTTAAAGCCTGCGTTGGCAAGCCCTAAATTAGTGAAAGAAAACGAATTTTGGAGAAATCTTGCGATTTTTCAGAGTATGTTACGTATTACATTAGATTGAACTCAGGTTATTTTATACTTTCGAATCACTAGGAGTATTCCTTTCAGCAATTTCCACTTGTTTCTCTAAAAGTTCCGTCATACGATTTAATAATTCGATATTCTTAGGAGTTGTAACTGTTGCGTTTTTAGGATCTTCCGCTTTGTTACGAATCGAATTCATAAGCTTTACGACTAAAAAAACGGTAAAACCTATAATAAAGAAATCAACTAATACTTCAAATAGCTTTCCGTAACCAATAGCAATTTCTTCGGGTTTTATAACGCCATTTGTTGTAACAGCTTCTCTTAAAATTATTTTCTTATTTGCCCAATTAATTCCATCAGTCAACAGCGAAAGCGGTGGAAGAAAAACTTCTTTTACCAATACATCAATAACTTTATTGAATGCAGAACCTATAATGACTCCAATCGCAATATCAATCATATTTCCTTTAATTGCGAACTCTTTAAACTCTTTGAATAGGCTTAGTTTCATTGTATTATTTTTTGTAAAAATAGGAATCCTTTTTCATTCTGACTGAATCTTGCAGTGTATGAGTTAAGAAATTTATTCATTTGAGTAAACGAAATAAATCTAATAACGAAGTGTTATAAAAGCTAATCTTTCTGAATAGTTTCAATAGAAGTTTTAATTCCTTTAATAAGGGAAGAACTAAATCCTTGGTGTTCCATTTCATTCAATCCTGCAATTGTGCAACCTTTTGGCGTAGTTACTTTGTCAATTTCTTCTTCAGGATGATTTCCGTTTTGGAGTAACAATTCGCTTGCACCTTTAACAGTTTGCGATGCAATTTTTGTTGCAGTTTTTGCATCAAATCCAATTTCAATTCCACCTTGAATCATTGCTCTGATAAAGCGCAATGCATATGCAATTCCGCATGCGCCTAAAACCGTTGCTGCGTCCATTAAATTTTCGTCAATCTCAATAGTTTCACCAAGTGCTTCAAAAATAAGTTTGGTTTTTGATATATTTTCTGCGGAAGCATTTTTAGAAGCCAAACATGTCATTGATTCGCCAATTGCCGCCGCCGTATTTGGCATGGCACGAACAATTTGAATATTTGGAGTTAAGCAATTGGAAAACTGTTCCAAAGAAAAATCACTAATCACAGAAATTACCAAATGTTCAGGTGTAATATGTGAAGTGAGTTCTTTTAAAACAGCTTCAATACGATATGGTTTTAGTGCAAAAATTAAGATTTTAGCGTTTTTTACCGCTTCAATATTGTTAGAAGTTGTTTTGATATGCTGCGCTTTCAAATCGTCCAAAAGGGCAACTTTAGTACGTGTTACATAAATTTGCTCAGGATTAAACTGATTTTTTATTAATCCTTGCGCAATAGATCTCCCTAAATTTCCGCCACCAATAATTGCAATCGTATCTTGATTCATGTTTAATATTTATACAAAATTGCGTTGATGTTCATTCCTGCGCCAACACTAGCAAACATAATAATATCTCCTTTGTGGATTTCTTGATCTTTTATTTTTCCTTTGATAACCGAATCTAATAACGTTGGAATTGTAGCAACAGAACTGTTTCCTAAATCGTGAATCGTCATTGGCATAATGTCTTTAGGAACTTCTTTATCGTACAATAAGTAAAAACGTTCTACAATGGCTTCGTCCATTTTTTCATTCGCTTGATGAATAAAAATCTTCTTCAAACTTTCAATAGGAATCCCGCTTTTATCCAAACATGCTTTCATAGCAGATGGCACATGTGTCAATGCAAACTCGTATATTTTACGACCGAACATTTTAATATAACGTGTGTCTTCCGTTAAAGCAAGATTATTTGATTTTCCAAAGAATAAATAATGCGCTTCGTCATAAGAATGCGTTGCACTTTCGTGCGAAATAATACCGCAATCTTCATCCGTAGTTTCCATAACAGTTGCGCCAGCGCCATCGGAATAAATCATGGAATCTCTATCGTGTTTGTCAATAACTCTAGAGAGCGTTTCCGAGCCAATGACTAAACATTTTTTAGCAATTCCGGCTTTAATAAACGCATATGCTTGTATGGTACCTTCAACCCAACCTGGACAACCAAAGACAACGTCATAGGCTACACATTTCGGATTTTTGATACGTAAACTATGCTTTACTCTACTAGCCAAACTCGGCACGGCATCACTTTGAATAGCGCCTTTTTTTATATCACCAAAATTCTGTGCGAAGATGATATAATCCAATTCTTCAGGATCAATCTTGGCATCAGCTATTGCTTTTTCAGCAGCAAAAAAAGCTAAATCAGAAGAACTGTGTTGCGCTTCTGCATATCTGCGTTCGCCAATTCCTGTGATAGACTTGAATTTTTTTATAATAATATTTGTTTGCTGCTTAAAAGGAGTTCCATCATTATTTAGAAATTCGTGTTCGAGGAAATCTTTGTTGGTTTCAACATTAGAGGGAATATAGCATCCTGTCCCAGTTATTTTGACATTCATACCAATAACAGTTTTGTTAGATTTAAGACAACTAAATTAATCATTATAAAGATTGATTATTTGAGATAAGAAGCGGAAATTATAATTTTTACGGATAATGCATTCAATTGTTAAAGTTTTGATGATTATTCAAATTAAAACCTTAATAACTGATAATTATTTAAACATGAATAGTGAATATTTAAAAAATGGAGCGTTTTTTTGAACGCTCCATAAATTTGTTTTATGCTTCTTCGTAAGCTTCAATTGGCGCACATGTACAAATAAGGTTTCGATCTCCATACGCATCATCAACTCTACGAACTGATGGCCAGAATTTATTTTCTAAAATATAGGGCAATGGAAATCCTGCTTTTTGTCGTGAATATGGAAAGTTCCATTCTTCTACGGTTAGCATTCCTAATGTATGTGGCGCATTTTTTAATACGTTATTTATATCGTTTGCATCAGCTTCCAAGATTTCTCCGTGAATGGCTACTAATGCATCACAAAAAGTGTCTAATTCGGCTAAACTTTCACTTTCTGTAGGTTCAATCATAATGGTTCCTGCAACTGGAAACGAAACTGTTGGCGCGTGAAAACCGTAATCCATCAAACGTTTTGCAATGTCAGTGACTTCGATTCCATGTTGTTTAAATGGTCTGCAATCAATAATCATTTCGTGTGCACAACGTCCGCGTTCTCCAGCATATAAAATATTGAATTTACCTTCCAATCTTGCTTTGATATAATTTGCATTTAAAATAGCATACTCCGTAGCTTCCGTTAAACCTCTAGAACCTAACATTGCAATATATCCATAAGAAATTAAACAAACCAAAGCACTTCCCCAAGGCGCAGAAGAAATTGCTGTAATGGCTTTTTCTCCTCCAGTTTTTATCACTGGATTGCTTGGTAAGAACGAAACTAAATGTGCTGCAACACAAATTGGTCCAACGCCAGGTCCACCACCACCATGTGGAATGGCAAACGTTTTGTGTAAGTTTAAGTGACAAACATCTGCACCAATTGTAGCAGGATTTGTCAATCCAACTTGTGCATTCATATTGGCTCCATCCATATAAACTTGTCCGCCGTTATCGTGGATAATTTTTGTAATTTCTGTAATAGATGATTCAAAAACTCCGTGCGTTGATGGATATGTTACCATTAACGCCGCTAGATTTTCTTTGTGAGCCAATGCTTTTTCGCGTAAATCGGCGACATCAATATTCCCATCTTTTGTAGTTTTGGTAACGACAACTTTCATTCCTGCCATTACTGCACTTGCCGGATTTGTTCCGTGGGCAGAAGCCGGAATTAAACAGATGTTTCTATTTGTATCACCATTTGATTCATGAAATGCTCTAATCACCATTAATCCTGCAAATTCTCCTTGCGCTCCAGAATTCGGTTGCAATGAAGTTCCTGCGAATCCTGTAATTACATTAAGTTGATGTTCTAATTCATGTAATAGAATTTGGTAACCTTCTGCCTGATCTACAGGAACAAACGGATGAATGTTATTCCATTGAGCTGAACTTAACGATAACATTTCTGCGGCAGCGTTCAACTTCATCGTACACGAACCTAGCGCAATCATCGAATGGTTTAGTGATAAATCTTTACGCTCTAATTTTTTGATGTAACGCATCATTTCCGTTTCCGAATGATAGCTGTTAAATACTGCTTCTTCTAAGAACGTAGTTTTTCTCTTTACAGAAGATAATAATTTTGAAGCGTTTGTGTTTTCAATTTGAATGATGCCTTCTTCGATAGCGGAAGCAAAAATAAATACGATATCAGTGATGTCGCCAGCAGTTGTTGCTTCATTGATAGAAATTCCAACGGTTTCTTCATCAATGTATAAAAAATTGACTTCGTTTTGTTCTGCAATTTCTCTAACTTTTTCAGCGTCAGCTTTGACAACAATTGTATCAAAAAATGCTGAATTTGTTTGTTCAAAACCTAGTTTTTCAAGTGTATTTGCTAGATTAACTGCTTTTGAATGTACTTTATTCGCAATATATTTCAATCCATTTGGACCGTGATATACAGCGTACATTCCTGCCATGACAGCCAACAATACTTGCGCTGTACAAATGTTTGAAGTTGCTTTGTCTCTTTTAATGTGTTGCTCGCGCGTTTGTAATGCCATACGCAATGCACGATTTCCGTCGGTATCTTTCGTTACTCCAATAATACGACCTGGAATATATCTTTTGTGTTCTTCTTTTGTTGCAAAAAATCCTGCGTGTGGACCTCCATATCCTAATGGAATTCCGAAACGTTGCGTAGTTCCAACCACAACATCAACACCAAAATTTCCTGGCGATTCTAATACTACTAAACTTAAAATATCCGCAGCAACGGCAACTTTTATTTCGTTTGCGTTTGCTTTTTCTGTGAAAGCACGGTAATCAAAGATTTGTCCGTGTTTCCCTGGATATTGTAATAAAGCCCCAAAATACTCTGTTGAGAAATCAAATTCCTCATGATTTCCAAAAACCAATTCAATTCCAATAGGAATTGCTCTCGTTTTTAGTAGCGAAATTGTTTGTGGTAATACTTCTTCAGATACGAAGAATTTTACAACATCGTTCTTTTTTTGATCTCTTGATCGAACAGCAAATAACATTCCCATAGCTTCCGCAGCAGCTGTACTTTCATCTAGTAAAGAAGCATTTGCAAGTTCCATTCCTGTAAGTTGCGTAACTAGGGTTTGAAAATTTAACAACGCTTCCAATCTTCCTTGTGCAATTTCTGCTTGGTATGGCGTATATGCTGTATACCAACCTGGATTTTCAAAAATATTACGTTGTATTACGGCTGGCGTTACAGGTTCGTGATAACCCAATCCGATATATGTTTTAAATATTTTATTGTGACCTGCTAAATGTTGCATGTGCGATAAAAATTCGTTTTCTGGCAATCCTGGCGGAAGTGCAAGCGGATGTTTTAAACGAATGTCATCTGGAATAGTTTCATTAATAAGTTGTTCTAATGAATCAACTCCGATGGTTTGCAACATGTGTGGAACATTTTTTATACGTGTTCCGTTGTGTCTTAATGAAAAAGAATCAGTTTTCATCGGCTATAATTTTGTCTTTTTATGGTTGAACTCGTTTAAGCTTTTTTAATTTGCTAAAAAATTGCTCTTTTTAGCCCTGTTTTTATCTTTTTTTCTTTCCGTAGCTATGCTATGCAACTCAAAAAAGCTTTCAACATAACTAAAAATTTCTAATTTTCGCTTACATCTAAAAAGCTTAAACGAGTTCGTTGTGTTTATAGCATGCAAAAGTACGATTAAAAAATTACTTCTTTATGCTTTCATAAACATGTGAATATGGAAAGTTTTTAACCAAAAAGAGAGGTTATGAACAGTTTCGCTATTTTTGTGTGATGAATGTTTTAAAGAAACTTTTCAATTTTTATTTAGATAGCAGTATTCATATTGGATTGAGTGTGTATGCGCTAACGTATATTACCTTGATATTGTTTGAGTTACCATATGATGAAGCTGTTTTGTATTTTTCATTTTACGGGACAATTGTGACGTATAATTTTATAAAATATGGCAGTTCGGCAAAGCAATATTTTTTTGTGAAAACAAAATACATGAAAGGTATTCAACTGTTTAGTTTTTTATGTTTTGTATTGGCTGTTTTTTACGCGTTTCAAATGCAACTAAAAACCTTGTTGTTTGCTGTTGGATTTAGTGTGTTATCTTCTTTATATATCATTCCTTTTTTGCCAAATAGAAAAAATTTTAGAACACTTGCGGGATTAAAGATCATTATTGTGGCTTTATGTTGGGCAGGCGTTACCGTAGTATTGCCAATTGTAAATGCCGATGTGCCCATAGCAGAAACAACAGTTGTATTGACTTGTTTACAACGTTTTGTTTTAGTGTTGATTTTGATGATTCCTTTTGAAATAAGTGATTTGTCTTATGACGCAGAAGCGTTAGGGACTTTGCCGCAACGCATTGGAGTTTCTAAAACAAAACAACTAGCATATGTTTGGATTTTACTCTTTACAGGATTGGACTATTTGATTCAAAATGCGCTCAATGAAGAATTCTTTATCACGCTCGGATTGAGTTTTGTGTTAGCGTTTGTTATTTGGAAATCGGGCATAAAAAAATCGAGATACTTTACATCTTTTTGGGTTGAAAGTATTCCGATTGTATGGTTTTTAATGCTTCTATTTGCTCATTTCTTCTTGTAGCTTCCGTTGCATTTCTTCTTTTCTATCTTTTTCAATCGCTTCAATTTTAGACTCTTTTATAAGTTTAGTCAACTTTACATTGCTGCCAGAATATGCTCTTGTGATGCGACACCAAGATAATCGTATGCTTAGTTTTACTCTTTCCCAAAAACTAGCTTCCCCATATTGCGACTTGTCACAAATGTGTTTTGCTTCCTCACAGGAAATGAAAAATTTATTTTTTGTACTCATTTACTTTATTTTAATACCAATTCTTTTCGAGACATCCAGAGAGTGCAGTTCGTGCTCTGTGAATAATAACCCAAAGATTAGACGCAGTAATATTTAGTTCATTACAAATGGTTTCTGTGTCGTATCCTAAAATAGTTTTCATTTTAAAAATCGTCGCTTGCTTTTCAGGAAGTTTGTCAATACAATCTTCAATAGCGAGTCCGAGTTCTTCATTTTGCATTAAATCTTCAGCATTTTTATCATAATTGTCAGCAACGCGCTCTTCTAACCAATCTCCTTCGGATTCTGTGTCAGAATTGTAAGTAATTCGAACTTCGGCTTTCCCTTTTTTAGAATTTATTTTTCGATAATGATCAATTATTTTACGTTTCAAAATAGAAATTAACCACGTACGTTCAGAAGCTTCTCCTTTAAAATTTGCCATTGACTTTAATCCTGCAAAAAACGTTTCTTGCACTAAGTCTTCCGCAGTCTCTCTATCCTTTACCCTAACAATTGTATAATTGAAAAGATAATCTGCATAGAGTTTAATCCATTTATTAGGATCTAGTTGATGGTTTGGCATTTGAGGGCAATTATTTTTCCAAATTTAAACGATAATTATTGAAATAAAAAATAATTACGTGGTTAGAAAAATCTTTCAAAGTATTAACTATAATAATTCCGCTCTTTGTAGAATGTGGTGATTTCGTTCTATTAAGAATTTTGTCATGTAAGACTTCAAAATAAAGTAGTTAAAAAGCTTTCCGAAAATTCCATACGGAACTTCATATTTAAAAATATCAATCATTTCCGTAACTCCATCTACTTCATTAAAAATATGTTCGTGATGCAAACTTTTAAAAACGCCTTTTGTCATTTCATCTGCAAAATAGGTTGGCGACTCAAATGCTGAAATTAGACTTGTATGTTTCAGATAGAATCCAAAATGTTTTGCGCGCCAAGTAACCGTTTCTCCTAAGTTGATTTTCCCTGAAGTTTTCCCAGCAATTGCTTTTTCGCGTGTATTGCTAGTTGAAGCTTCATGCTCAGAAATATCTCTGGAAATATCAAAAACCGTGAGAATTGGTGCTTTTATGATTGTTTTTAGATTGATTGTGGTCATTTGATTGACTTTTTCGGCTCCACCGTAATTTTTGAACCTTCCATTAAAAATACCGAATCTGGTTTTTGTTTGGTTAAATGTGCAAACTTCTTTCCATAATTCAACTCAAAATCTAAGTTTAAAGTATACTCATCTACGTTGTAATATAACCATTTTGGATGCGTAACTTCATATTCAAATGTTTTGGAATCATTGTATTTTGTGTACCCAAAATAGTGTTCTGAGATGAATTCGATTTCCGAATTTTCAGGAAACGACACAGGATTATTTTTTGCTTTTACAGCAATCGATTGTTCTTTCTGTTCATTCATCCAAGTATATGAAACGGCTATATTTTCTGGTGTAATATTCCAAATATGCGACATTGGACGCGTGATATAATGTTCATGATAGATTGTATTTGCTACAAAACTCAACAATCGTTTCGGTACAATTTCTTGGATAAAAACTGCGCCTCTTTTCCAAATATCATTTTCTTTTCGCTTGACGTAAAAACGTAAGTTCACTTCTTCAAACGTATGTAATGAAGGCATTTTGCAACCTAAAACTTTTGTGTCTTTAAACATAAATCCAATGACGCTGACAAAACATTTTCCGTGGTAACTATCTAATAATGTTCCTTTCGGGACATACTTTTCTAACAATTTTGGATCAACTGTATAATTTATAAAAACTAATTTTCGCCATTCGGCAGTTAAAAAACTCATGTTGTTTATTTTTGAAATTTTAGACCAACTTCGCGTTCAGCATCAATAGGAGTATATCCTTTTTGAATTACTAAATCATTAAATTTCTCCCAAATTTTATAATCATCAATGTCAAGTTCGTTTTTATCAAGAGATGTTATGTATTTTTTAAATTCTAGTATGATTTCTTTTGATTCAGCTACGCTAATTTCAGAAATTGGTTTTAATAACGCTAATTCGGATGTAGGATATAAGATTGGAAATTGGGTTTTTTCTTTTTTGCGTTTAATATAAGTTTCCTTAATTGCTTTTCTCCCGTTTTCATAACTAATAAATGTGATTTCTTTTTCGTGGACTTCCAAGTTTCTGTGTTTGTATTTTTGACCTTTCACAAAAACCACTTTTGTAGTATCATTCACAAGAGAATCTCTTAGAATCAGATAACTGAATTTTGGTAATGAATCACATTTTCCAATTTCACTACAGTTTGTAATAAATAAAGAATCCTTTTTTTGTTTAAATTGTATTGTTTTTTCTTTAACTACAAAATAATAATCCTGATCTAACACGTTGGTTTGAGCAAAAGAATACAGCGTTCCAATAAGGAAGATAGTTAGAATTAATTTCATTTTGGTCATATTGTTTTCGTTATCGATTTATAATTTCCTGCATCGCTTTTTCCACCGTTGGATATTGAAATTGAAAGCCAGCAACTTTTAATTTCTCTGGAATTACAAACCTGCTTTTTAGAATAAGTTCTGCTTCTGTACCAATAATTTTTGCACCGAATCGTAATAACCATTTTGGCTGTATTATTCCGATAGAAACTTTTAAAACCTTCCGTAAAGTCTTCATAAATTCCTTGTTTGGTAGCGGATTTGGTGAAGTTACATTAAACGTTCCTGTGTGGTTTTCTTCTAATAAAAACTCAACAGCGCGGCAAAAATCATATTCATGAATCCAACTTACTTTTTGGGTTCCGTTTCCTTGCATTCCGCCTAAACCAACTTTTGCCAAGTTTTTCAACGGAATAAACGCGCCACCATTTTTTCCTAATACAATAGAAGTTCGCAATGCAATTTTGATTGTTTTTGGAGTTTTGCAATTTTGAAATGCTTTTTCCCACGATTTAGCCACATTCATAGAAAAATCATCTCCAATAATTCCATTAGTTTCGGTCATTTTTTCAGTTAGTGAATGCTCGTAAATCGTTGCCGTAGATGAGTTCATCCAAACTTTTGGCGGAACTGCACATGCTTGAATCGCTTTGCCTAACACTTCCGTAGAAGTTACTCTGGAGTTTAAAATTTCAGCTTTGTTTTTCTCATTGTATCTACAATCTACAGATTTCCCTGTAAGATTGATCAAAACAGCAGCACCTTCCAATTCGGTAATCCAAATGCCCAACGTTTTCGCGTCCCAAAGTACGTAACGTAATGCATCATTTCCTGTTTCTTTGTTGCTTCTTGAGAGTACAATAATTTCATAATTCTTCGGAAGAAAATATTCAATTAAAGCGTTTCCTAAAAAACCGCTTCCGCCTGCAATTATCATTTTTTTCATATTCATTTCCCACGAAAGTGGAATCTTTTTTTAATTAAACTTTATTTCTTAGCCGTAATAATATAATATCCAAAGTTTGTTAAGCTCAAGCTTGATAATAAAGCGAAGAACGAACCTTTTAAATTTTTGATACTTTCGGGTTTTAAGGTTTCTTTTTTGAATAATTTCTTTAAGATGAAACTCGAAATTGTAAACGGAACATGCAAAACTGAAGGCGCAACTCTGTACCAAATATTTTTCACTTTGATATCTTTAAAACCTAGTTTTTCTAAATCAGCTTTAACACGATTTATGTTTCCTAAACTTTCCAAACTCCACGATTCACATAAACCTTTATATGTATATTTTGCTAACGGATTCATTTCGCCGACATCTTTTTTTGTGAATGCATCTGCAATGACAAATGTAGAGCCTGGTTTTAAAATTCGATACGTTTCTGCTAAAGCTTCCGTGCTACAACCTGAATGACATAAACTTTCTATTGCCATTGCGCCATCAAAAGAATTTTTGTCAAAAGAAGTATTTTTGTAATCTCTATTGAGAATTGTGCCGCGTTCTGAATTCAATAATTCATTTCCTTTTTCTACCTGAAAGGGAGAAATTGTGACACCAGTTATTGCCAATTTTGGATAGTTTGAAATTCCGCGACGAATTGATGCGCCCATTCCGCAACCTAAATCTATAATATGTTTTTTCTGATCAAACACATTTAAACGTTTAAAAACCTCATCATTCATTCTGTTTAACATAGAATCACGTGTAAATACACAGGTTTTAAAAGGCACAAAATACCCAAAATGCATGTTTAAATCTTTACTCCAAAAACTGTAATCTTCAGTAGCTTCATTATAAAAATCAATTATTTGTTCTTTAGTAGAAGGCATTTGCATTTCTTTATTTAAATAGGTGAGAAGACAAGGATTTTTCATGATACTTTCTGTTTAAGTTGATAAACTATGTAAGTGAAATATGTTCCAAGACTCATAGGAATAACTATATATAGACCAATAGAGAAGAATATTGAATTTGATAAAATAGTATCGGTATAATTTAGCAAACCGAAAAACAACAAAAGGAATAGCGTGCTGAGTATTCCATAAGTAGAAAGATGTTGTTTTATTCTTTCAGAAAACTTATCATAATTAAATAGTAAAACAAAGAATAGAATTACTTGAATTCCTCCAAGAAATACTTGCATAAACATGCCATAAATAATAGTTAGATAAAGCACTAAAGTGAGATAGTAAATAATGTTGTTGGTGTAGTAAATAAATTTCATAACTATTGTATTTTTTAAACTTTCAATAAACATTGAAACATTTGATTAAAAATAAAAGGAAAATGAATTCCTTTGTTGGTTTATTTTAAGAGTTTCATGAATGTTTTTGTTATCCAATTAGACTCTTGATTCACGAGTCGATTCATAATAGAATCTGCGGTTTCTGCCAATTCGTGAAGTGCTTTTGTTTGCTTAATGAGTTCTTTTGTTTTTTCCGAACCATCTTGTTCAATACTACTTACTTCTTTTAGTATTTTTAGCGTTGGTTGTATTTCTCTTCTGCTACGTTCGCGTGCAATCTGTTTTGTGAGCTCATGTACGTCTTTCTCTGAGGTGAAGTACTCTTTTCGTTCGCCAGCTTTTGATGTTTTATATACAATTCCCCAATCAATAAGTTGTCGTAAGTTCATACTTGTGTTACCTCTTGAAATGTGTAATTCTTCCATCACATCTTCCATTGATAATGGTTCAGGAGAAATTAAAAGTAACGCGTGAATTTGTGCCATTGCTTTATTAATTCCCCACAAAGTTCCTAATGATCCCCAGGTTTGTATAAACTTATCTTTTGCTTCTGTGTAATTCATAGGGCAAATATATAATAATTTTTAAACTTTCAATAATTTTTGAAAGTTTATTTTTATTTAATTGAAAGATTAAAAATTAAACGATTAAATGTGAGTAGAAACAGAAAATCATTTCAATCGTATTTATATACAACTGAAATGATTTTTTTAGTAATTAAGTTTAAAGGTTTATAAGTTTAGTGAACAAATAACAAAATCACGGATAACAAAAAAACAAATCCACAAAATAATAGGAGCAAAGCGACATATTAACAGCTACTAATCCCTAATTTCCAAAAAACTAATGCCTCTATTCAACCAGCAAACCCGCACGTTTCAACAATGCATCTGGTTTTGGAGCTTCTCCACGGAAACGTTTGTATAAAATCATTGGATGTTCTGTGCCACCTTTTGATAATACATGTGTCGCAAATTTTGAAGCAATTTCTTTACTAAAAATGTCGTTTTCTTTAAAATATTCAAACGCATCGGCGTCTAAAACTTCTGCCCATTTGTAACTGTAATATCCAGAAGAATATCCACCTTGAAATATGTGTGAAAAAGCAGTGCTCATCGCCGTTTTTGGATTTTCAGGAAACAAACGTGTGTTTGCAAACGCTGCGTTTTCATGTGTTTTTAAATCTGTAATTGCTGTCGGATCAATTCCGTGCCAACTCATATCTAACAATCCAAAACTTAATTGACGTAAGGTTGCCATTCCTTCTAAAAACGTAGCGGAAGCTTTAATTTTTTCTATAAATTCCATCGGAATTACTTCGCCAGTTTCGTAATGTTTTGCAAAAATTGCTAACGCTTCTGCTTCATAACACCAATTTTCTAGTATTTGACTTGGCAATTCTACAAAATCCCAAAATACAGATGTTCCGCTTAAACTCGGATATGTTGTATCGGCTAACATTCCGTGCAAAGCATGTCCAAATTCATGGAAAAGCGTCGTCACTTCATTAAACGTTAATAAAGATGGTTTCGATTCTGTAGGTTTCGTAAAATTACATACAATAGAAATATGCGGTCTTTCAACCTTTCCATTTTGGCGTTGTTGTGATTTGTAAGAAGTCATCCAAGCGCCATTTCGTTTTCCTTTTCGCGGATGAAAATCAGCATAAAATACAGCTACAAAATTATTTTGTCCGTCGTAAACTTCATATGTCTTTACGTCTTCGTGATACGTATCAATATCAAAAACTTGCTCAAAACGTAGGTCAAATAGTTTGTCAGCTACTGTAAATGCGCCGTCAATCACGTTTTCAAGTTTAAAATAGGGTTTTAGTTTTTCATCATCCAGGTTGAACAATTCTTGTTTTAATTTTTCTGAATAATACGAACTGTCCCAACTTTGCAATTCATCAATTCCGTCCAATTTTTTTGCAAAATTTGATAACTGTTCAAACTCGCGTTCTGCGGCAGGTTTTGCTTTCTCCAACAATTCATTCAAAAAAGAAATTACTTTTTCAGGCCTTTCAGCCATGCGTTCTTCCAAAACAAAATGTGCGTGTGTTTTGTAGCCTAGTAAATTGGCGCGTTGATGACGCAATTTGGCAATTTCCAATACATTTGCTTGATTGTCTAATTCGTCATTCTTAAAACATTTTGAACCAAAAGCAGTTGCCATTTGTTGGCGTAATTCACGATTGTCGGCATATTTCATAAAAGGAATATAACTTGGGTAATCGAGTGTGAAAATCCAGCCTTCTTTGTTTTCGCTTTTCGCGATTGCTTTTGCGGCTTCTAACGCGCCATTTGGAATTCCAGCAACGTCACTTACATCAGTTAAATGCAATTGATATTTGTTGGTTTCCGCGAGTACATTCTCACCAAAAGTCAAACCTAATTTAGAAAGCTTTTTATCAATGTCTCGAAGTGTTTCTTTTTTATCTTCCGATAGATTAGCTCCGTTGCGTGAAAAAGCTTTAAACTTCTTGTCTAACAATGTTTTTTGCTCGGTTGTTAAAGTGAGCGTTTCTCTAGCTTCGTAAACCGTTTTTACTCTTTCAAACAAATCTTTATTCAGTGTAATATCATTAGATAAGTCTGTTAACTTTGGCGAAATTTCTTGCGCTATTTTTTGAATTGTTTCGTTTGTTTCTGCCGAATTCAAATTAAAAAAAATACTTGTCACACGATCCAATTGCTGACCAGAATATTCCAACGCTTCAATCGTATTTTTAAAGGTAGGATTATTCGTATTGCTAGTAATTTCGTTGATTTCTTCCTTAGTCCTTGCTATTTCTGTGTTTATAGCAGGAATAAAGTCATTTTCATTTATTTTAGAAAAAGGAGCTGTTGTATATTTTGTAGAAAATTGTGTATTTAAAGTTGTCATTTTATTGGTGTATTAATGTATTCTATCAAAAATAAAAGTTTCCTAATTAAAGGAAAAAGTTGTTTGTGTGTTATTTATTTAAATTTTGAAATCCAAAGATAGAGAAATTGTATATATATTAAAACGATGAAAACTTATAAAAACTACAAATACTAGGTTTGCAACTACTAACTGTAACGTGGATTTTGGCGAAGCTTTAAACTCTTGAGTAATAATTCGTAAAGGCAACAGCTAGAATATTTCTTCGTCGTTATGATTTATAGTTCACAAAAAATTCACTAACTAGTTTAACGAAAGACGTTTGCATTTTATATATCCTAATTTTTTTAAAATAATAATCACCGAGAAAATATAAAATAAACACTTCAAAATGCACTTTAACGATTTTTAACGCATTTCAACGATTTCACTTATAAACACTTTCTAATCTCATTCGAACTGCTAGAAAATTAGGAGTTTTGTCCTGTTGATTTAGTAAAGATAATTTTTTAACGATAATACAGTATATGTAACCTGCTTGATAAATGCAAGATACAATGTTAATAGCCCTATTAACTGTAAGTATGGTAGTAAAATGATTTGGTTGATGTTGAACCCTTTGAGTGTAAGCTTAAAGGGTTTTTTCGTGCAGATGAATGAAGCTTAAATAATCTAAAAGCAATATGAAATGCCTTTCATCGAAAAGTTTGTGCATTTGAACGAGAAAACGTATTTTAAGTACATACAAAAGTTGAAAAAGCTGATAATACAATACATTTGAATCATCAATACAGACCACTTTGTCCAGATTTATTTTTGGAGTAAAAAATGATTAATAATATGGTAGGTTAGTTTTATTTTAAAATGGTTTGTAAAGATAAAAAAGCCGCTTCTCGAAGCGGCTTTTGTTATTTTATATTAATTAATTTCCTTATTTCAAAATCTCCTTTGAAGATTCAATAACTTTCTGCTTCAATCCTTCTTTATACACCAAAATCTTATCCAATACACATGTATCGGAAGTTCCAATAATTTGCGCCGCTAAAATACCTGCATTCTTTGCGCCATCCAAAGCCACAGTTGCTACAGGAACGCCGCTAGGCATTTGCAAAATAGACAAAATAGAATCCCAACCATCAATAGAATTTCTAGATTTCACAGGAACACCAATCACTGGTAACGGAGACAACGAAGCCACCATTCCGGGTAAATGTGCTGCGCCGCCAGCACCTGCAATAATTACGGAAATTCCGCGTGTATGTGCATTTTTTCCATAATCGAATAGCTTCTCAGGAGTTCTATGAGCCGAAACAATATCCACTTCAATCTCAATATCAAAACCTCTCAAAATATCAATTGCTTCTTGCATCACAGGAAGATCGCTTGTACTTCCCATAATAATTCCCACTTTTGCCATATTATTTGCTAATTACGTTGATTGTTTGTTTCACTTCTTCTGCTATCTTTCTCGCTTTTGCGACGTCTTTATTCACAATAGTTACATGTCCCATTTTACGAAAAGGGCGTGTTTGTTTCTTTCCGTAAATATGTGGCGTTACGCCTTCCATTTGCATGATTTTCTCAATATTTTCATACACAACATCGCCTGTGTAATTTTCGGCACCAACCAAATTTACCATAATTCCGGCAACCTTACTATTTGTATTTCCTAACGGAAGATTCAAAATGGCGCGAATATGTTGTTCAAATTGATCGGTATAACTTGCTTCAATACTATAATGTCCGCTATTATGTGGTCTTGGCGCAACTTCATTCACCAAAATTTCATCATCTTGGGTTTGAAACATTTCTACCGCCAAAATACCTACATGTTGCAATGCTTCTGAGACTTGCAATGCTACTTTTTTCGCTTTCGCTTGAATGTCCTCAGAAATTCTTGCAGGACAAATTACATATTCCACCTGATTCGCTTCTGGATGAAACTCCATTTCCACAACTGGATACGTTTTCACTTCGCCAGAAACATTTCGGGCAACAATTACTGCGAGTTCATTCTTAAAATCAATTAACGGTTCACACATACATTCCACATTTGGCAAACTGTGCAAATCATCTAGTGTACGTACAATTTTTACGCCAGTTCCGTCATAGCCAAACTGTGTGCTTTTCCATACAAAAGGAATCGTAACTACATCATTATCAATTCCGTGTGTCAATTCTTCCAACGACATATAAATTGAAAATAGTGCTGTTGGAATTTTATGATGTGCATAAAAAATCTTTTGAATTCCTTTATTCTGAATCGTTCGCAATGTTTTCGCAGACGGATACACCTTTACACCTTCATCTTCAAGCTTTTCCAACGCCTCCACATTCACATGTTCTATTTCAAACGTAAGTACATCTACATTCTTACCAAAATTATAAACGGTATCAAAATCCATCAAATCACCTTGATGAAACTCGTTACAGGCTATTTTACAAGGCGCTTCAGTACTTGGATCTAGCACAGTTGTATAAATATCAAACTTTCGAGTTGTATATAATAGCATCTTGCCGAGTTGGCCGCCACCTAAAATACCTAACTTAAAATTGGAGGAAAAATAATTCATGAAATTCATCTTTTACACAAAAGTACAAATCTAAAACGGTAAAAGTAAACTCGTAAAACGTTATTCATAAATCAATTTGTATCTTTGCATCTTTCAAAATGATAAAATATCATTAGTTAGAAGACATCAACGGATAAACCTACTTTCTTTAAACACACTAAAAAAAGTAAACTTTATCAAAAAAAGCGCATAGAAAACGTGATTAAATTACACGATAAATATTTCAAGAAGTTCATCTCTGAAGCTCAAATTCAGGAAGCTGTCGCTAGAATTGCCTCAGAAATAGCAAATGATCTGAAAGGTGAACGACCAATTTTCATTGGAATATTGAACGGCGTTTTTATGTTTTTCTCCGATTTTATGAAAGCATATCCATTTCCATGCGAAATGAGCTTTATAAAATTGGCTTCCTATCACGGAACTTCTTCTACCGGAAACATCAAGGAACTCATTGGTCTATCTCAAGACATTGAAGGAAGAACCGTTGTTGTACTAGAAGATATTATAGATACAGGAAACACACTCGAAGAACTACATAAAATATTCAAAGCAAAAAAAGTAAAACAGTTCAAAATTGGAACGTTATTTTTTAAGCCTGAAGCGTATCAAAAACAACACAAAATAGATTATATCGGAATGGAAATTCCCAACGAATTCATTGTAGGTTACGGATTGGACTATGACGAATTGGGAAGAAACTTGCCCGAAGTTTATCAACTACACACACACGACATGATTAATTTAATTTTATTCGGAAAGCCTGGCGCAGGAAAAGGAACACAAGCAACTTTCTTAAAGGAAAAGTACAATTTAGTACATATTTCTACGGGAGACGTTTTTAGATACAATATCAAAAACGGAACTGAATTGGGACTTTTAGCAAAATCATACATGGATAAAGGTGATTTGGTTCCTGATGAAGTAACCATTAATATGTTGCAAGCAGAAGTGGAGAAAAATCCAGAAGCAAAAGGATTTATTTTTGATGGTTTTCCAAGAACAACTGCACAATCAGAAGCGTTAGATAACTTTTTAGCAACCAAAGATTGGACAATTTCGGCAACAATTGCGTTAGAAGCGAATGACGAAATCTTAATTCAACGTTTATTAGAACGCGGAAAAGAAAGTGGTCGTGTGGATGATCAGGATGAAGATAAAATTAGAAATCGTTTTGATGAGTACAATCAAAAAACAGCACCATTAATCAACTATTACAAAGCACAAAATAAATTTTATAGTGTTAATGGTACCGGTTCTATTGAAGAAATTACGGAGCGTTTAAGCGCAACAATCGATCAACTATAATTACAAAGTACAAAATAAAAGAAACTACGTCTCAAATTATAAAATACGGATACAATGACTGAAGGAAATTTTGTAGACTACGTAAAAATGCACATTACTTCTGGAAACGGAGGAAAAGGTTCGATGCATTTACTACGTGAAAAATACAACGCAAAAGGCGGACCCGATGGCGGCGATGGCGGGCGTGGCGGACATATTATTTTAAGAGGAAATCAAAACCTTTGGACACTTTACCACTTTAAGCTAAAAAGACACCATAAAGCGTTGCACGGCGGACACGGAAGTAGCAATAGAAGTACAGGAGCCGATGGACAAGACATATACTTAGATGTTCCGTTGGGAACTGTGGTTAGAGATACTTTAACAAATGAAATTGTTTTCGAAATCACGGAACAAGGCGAGGAACGCATTATTGCAGAAGGTGGAAAAGGCGGACGCGGAAACTGGCATTTCAAATCGCCTACAAATCAAACACCGCGGTATTCGCAACCTGGAATTCCTGGAGAAGAACTCGATGTTTTATTAGAATTAAAAGTCCTAGCAGATGTTGGTTTGGTAGGATTTCCAAATGCTGGAAAATCAACATTACTTTCTGTAATTACTTCGGCAAAACCAAAAATTGGCGATTACGAGTTTACTACGCTAAAACCCAATTTAGGAATTGTAGAATACAGAGATTACCGTTCGTTTGTAATGGCAGATATTCCTGGAATCATTGAAGGTGCTTCCGAAGGAAAAGGTTTGGGACATTATTTCTTGAGACATATTGAGCGTAATTCAACGTTATTATTTTTAATTCCTGCAGATAGTGCAGATATTTCTAAAGAATACGATATTCTACTCAATGAATTGAAAAAGTACAATCCTGAATTGTTAGATAAAGAGCGTTTCATAGCGATTTCGAAGTCAGACATGTTAGACGAAGAACTCATGACAGAAATGCGTATAGAACTCGATAAAGACTTAAATATTCCGTATATGTTTATCTCTTCCGTTGCCCAACTAGGCATTGTGGAACTCAAGGATAAACTCTGGGAAATGTTAAACAAATAATACGAAGCGACTTTAGAGTCGCTTTTTTAGTGGCTTTACTTTTCTTCTTTCCATGTTTTAAATCGAAATAATAGTACTTAGAGCGATAAAGGTTTAGTTTTTAGTAATACTTGTCTTATATTTATGCAGGAAACGAAACTAGTTCGAAGTCGCGCATATGGTAAAAAGGAAAGAATTACAAGAACCTAAAAAAATTAGTCAAAAGCGACTCGTTCGTATTTTTAAAGACATAAAAGGAGTCAAAAGTGAAGACAATCGTTTTTGCTTTCTCATTGGAGCTGGCGCATCTAAAAGCTCAGGAATTCAAACAGGTTGGGAATTATCGGAAGAATGGTATCAAGAATTACAAGATGATTTAGAAGTAGACGAACTCAAAACTTGGGAAAAAGCAATAAAGTTTGATGCTAAAAAAGTAGGTGAGTTTTATTCGCATCTATATAAAAAACGATACGAATCTTGTCATCAAGTTGGCTATGATAAGTTTAAAAGAATCATGGAAAGCGCAGAACCTGGTTTGGGTTATGTAATTCTTGCCCGATTGCTCGCTGATGAAAAACACAACTTTGTCATCACTACTAATTTTGATTATCTCATTGAAGATGCTATCAGAATGTACACAGCTACAAAACCGTTTACAGCAGGTCATGAAATTATGGCACAGTTTATTTCTTCACAAACGGAACGACCAACAATTATAAAAGTACATCGAGATTTATTATTAAATCCTTTTAATGATGAGGAACAAACCAAGAAGTTAAAAGATGAATGGGGAAAAGCATTATTGCCTATTGTAAAAAACTTTAGTTTATTAGTGATTGGTTACGGTGGAAATGATGGAAGTCTTATGGATTATTTAACGGAAATAGATGCAAAAGATCGAAAACCTATCTATTGGTGTATTCGAAATGAAGACGATTTGAATGATAAAATACGCAAGTTATTAACGTCCAATGATTTCATAGTTGAAATAAAAGGATTTGATGAACTCATGCACAGTTTTAATTTCGCAATGGACTATAAAATTTTTAAAGATTTAGATGATATTGACAACCATCAATTTGTCATTGCGGCTAAAAAACGTGTGGAAACTTTAAAGGAAAAAAAGAGAGAATTATTAGAAAGACTTCAAAAAGAAAAGCCGGAAGATATTTCGGAAGAAACCAGAGAGATTTTCACAAGTGCTGAGAGATATTTGTTAAAGATCGCTTATGAGGAAGATACTGATAAAAAAGAAGATATATTTAAAGAAGCGATTGAGAGATTTCCTGATAATGTGGAATTATTGAATGATTATGCAATATTTTTAAAAAATTCTAAAAAAGATTATGACAAAGCTGAACTGTATTATAATAAAGTCAAAGAGTTAGCACCAGAAAGTGGAATTATTCTAGGTAACATAGCTAATTTTTTAACTGAAGTTAGAGGTAATCATGAATTAGCAGAAAAATATTACGAAGAGGCAATTTTATATAAAAAAAATGATTCTGTAATTTTGGGTAATTACGCGATATTTTTAGGAACTACACAAAAAAAATATGATAAAGCAGAAAAATATCATTATATGGCTTTATCGTTAGATGAAAATAATGCAAATAACTTAGGTAACTTAGGTAACTTATTAATATTACGAAAGAAAGATTTTAAAACAGCGAAAGAATACATTGAAAAATCATTTAAATACACTAAAGAAGATCAATTAGACTTATTAGCAGAACTCTGGTTTTACCGTTATACACATTATTCAGAATGGCGTGAAGAAGCAGAAAAGGAATTAGATAAACTAGTTGCCAAAGGAGCAAAGTCCATTGGTTGGAATTTTGAAGATCATATTACCATTGCAAAAGAAAACGGACATCCAAATATTAAAAAGTTGCAAGAATTTGCAGATGCTATTTCCAAAGAATAATATGTATCTTTCTGTTTTAAAGCTGAGAATACCAAACACCAAGTTTAGAATAAAAAAGTATTTCTCGATAGTTCTGCTGAGTTTATCGAAGTGCAGATTTCTCTGAAATTCCACTCGAAAAGACGCTAGTGTTTCCATTAAAAAAGTAACTTTCAATAACGAATAACGAATAACGAATAACGAATAACGAATAACGAATAACGAATAACGAATAACAAATCAACGAACAACCGAAAAAATAAACCAACAAAAAAACCAATGAAACCAACTCTATTCACATACGGCGGACAAGTCAATAAAGGATTTGTACAATATACAGCCAAACTCACAGGAAAGAAAAAACCGAAAATTTGCTTCTTGCCAACCGCAACAGGCGATGCACTTTGGTATATAAACTATTGGTACGAGTTGTGTCACGATTTGGAAGTTGAACCACATGTATTGAAAGTTTGGATTAGCACTAGTTCGCAAGATTGGGAATTTGAAGATCTATTGTTAGAAATGGACGCAATTATTGTCGGTGGCGGAAATACCTTAAACCTAATGACACTTCTAAAAGCGCACGAAATTGATAAAACATTCAAAAAAGCATACGATAAAGGAATTGTATTAGCTGGCGGAAGCGCAGGTTCGATATGTTGGTTCAATGGTGGATTTTCAGATTCTCGACCTAAAAAATTGACTTTTGTCGAAGGTTTCAATTTTTTACCATTTAGTAACTGTCCGCATTACCATTCGGATGCTTCGCGTCGTCCGTTATTTCATAGTAACATTCAAAAAGGAATCTTAACAGACGGTTATGCCTGTGATGATTTATCAGGAATCGTATTCGAAAACGGAAAAGTTGCCAAAGTTATGTCTTTAGATGAACACAATCATTCGTATTATGTATATAAAAAAGACGGCGAAGTTGTGGAAGAACGCTTAAAATCGGAGATTTTCTAGTTTCTAGTTTCTAGTCTTTAGCTGTTTGCTTTTAGTTTTTGATTGTTTTTCGACTGCGCTCGAAATGACATTTATAATTTGTACACTGAGCCTTTCGACTATCGCTCAAGATAAACTAAAGTCGAAGTGAACATTTATAATTTAAGCTTTCACAGCTTTCTTAGTTTCCAACAATTCTCCATCAACAATCGTGCGAATCAAATAGACTCCTTTTGCTTGAGTTGACAAATCAATTTGTGGAATTTTTGAAAGTTTCGTGTATGTTGAGGTTTGGATCAATTGTCCGTTCATATTGAAAACTTCAATTTGAATATTCGTATATGTTTTATCCAGCTGTAGCTGAAATAATCCGTTTGTAGAAGGATTTGGGAAGAGTGTACCTATAATTACATGATTGTATTCCTCTTCTATATAAATGACTTTCCAACTAAAACCACATCTTATTGTTCTATTATAATCTTCAGCAACAATAATTGAAGCATCCAACTTTTCCCATTCAGATTTTAGAATAATTGTAATCTCTTTTTGGTCACCAACTACAATTTCCTTCGTTTCAAATCCGAGATAAGAAATTTCTAAAGTATCTTTTGGAGTTACGTCAAGCGTGAACTGACCTTTTTTGTCTGTAATTGTGCCTTCTTTGGAGTTTTTCACAATCACATTCGCATCAGCGAGAATATTTTTATCTTCGTCATAAATAGTTCCTGTTACTGAGTTCATCTGTGCAAAGCAACAAATAGAAAGGCTGAAAAATAAGTAAAATAGTAAAGTTGATTTCATAGTTGAGTTGTTAGTTTGTCATTCCTGCGCAGGCAGGAATCTATTTTTTGTTTGATTAGATTTCAAAACTATACTATCTTTAAGTGTTTTGAAACGAGCAATGCGTGAACGTGTATTTTCATTGAGTGAAACTTCCCTTTTAATAAAATAATGCGAAATCATTGTTTTAGAGAGAATTATGGTTTTACCGTAACACTTTTTATTCTAGTTTTCTTAAATTCAATTATTATTAACTTTAAAAAATAACTTATGTTAGAACTCATTAAAAAATTAGAAAGCACACAAATTTTAGAGAAATCAGCGCAAAGTACTATTGTAGGCGGTATTGATTGGAGTAGATGTGTTTGTCCTTCTGTTTACTGTTGTCCAATAAAGTAATCTACATACTTTTATTTAGGAGTTTTCCTATGTAAGTAATGCTCCATAATCCATCTAATCGATTGAATTTCAATAAAAAATTACTTGATTAGATGGATTGTAATTTGTAGTTACAATTCTTATAGTAACACAACAAAAAAAGTAAATCTTAATATTCCCGAAAGTATATATATCTGCGCAACATGTTATAGTGAAGTACTTATACTAATACGAAAAGTAGTTTTGATTACAGGAAACTATTGTATCTTCTATTTTTAGAAAACAATCAAAATATGAAGTTTCTTTTGATTCAAACAAACGAAGAACTTAAACTCGGATAAATTATGAAAAGTGATAACATAAAATCAATTAGAGCTTTTATTGGCGCAAAGAATTTCGAAGTTTCTCGAAGTTTTTATCGCGATTTGGGTTTTGAAGAACTTTCCGTTTTGCACAATATGTCCTATTTTAAATTGGGCGATTTTGGCTTTTATTTGCAAGATGCATATGTAAAAGATTGGATTGAAAACACGATGATTTTCTTGGAAGTGGATGATTTAAAACAACATTTAGAAGCCATCAAAAAATTACATCTAGACCAGAAATATGAAAACGTACGTATCACAGAAATTACTTATAACGATTGGGGAAATGAATTTTTTATCTACGATCCGTCAGGGATTTTGTGGCATATTGGTGAGTTTGTGAAATAATTAAAAGATTCAAAGATTGAAGGAATTGAAAGATTGAAACATTACATTTTAAAATCTTCAAATCTTCAAATCTTCAAATCTTCAAATTGAAAAACGATCTCGATACAAATTTGTTTTACAAATTCACTCGATCTGACGTGTTGATGCATTTTCAAATTAATACATTTTAAAATCATCAAATTGTAACACATCATTCCTTTATAAAACGTGCGGTAAGCACTGTTTTATCGGTTGCGATTCTAATAAAATATTGACCTGTTTTCAAATCTGTGACATCAATAGACGTAAGCTCTGTATTTCTGTATGGGATTGTTTTAACTTTCTGTCCAAACATATTGTAAACCGTAAATGATGATATTGCAATGTTCTTCTTAAGTTTCAAGTTTAATGTGTTTTTAGTCGGATTTGGATACATCGTAAAATAGTCACTAAAAGAAGATTCTGGAGTACTTAATAAACAACAGAAAACTTCATGTGTTAATGAAATTGTATTATCCGAAGGTGTAAATTCTGTTTCTGAAGGTGTAACTGTTGCTGTATGGAAAAAATTATGCATTCCTTGACCAGTAAACTCTAAAACAACTAGAATTTCGCGAGTTTCAAAAGGTCTCAAATCTGTAAAATTCCATGATAACGAATTGCTAGTTTGATTCGTAGCAACAGGAGTTGTAGTCACCATTGTTATTTCTGCATTATCAAATCCGTAATTGAGCGTTCCCGATTGTGTGGTAGTTCCTTTGTTTTGATAAAAAATCCGAAAAGAAAATGACAAATCATTATCAGCCAGTGCAATAGGATAATCATCACTTATAGGATATGAAGTATTTGTAAAGGCTGCAACGCCAGAAGATCCAAATTCTATTGCTAAATCGTTATAAACTCCGTTTGGAGTCACACAAAAATCTTGGGTATTAGGAGCTGGATCAGCAGGAAAATTTACCGTTACGGAAGCTGGAGATATCGTAAAATATGTTGGATTAATTGGAACTGGTGTTACGGTATAATTTCCATCTTGAATGTCAAAATGATAGTTTCCTGTTGCATCAGAAAATGCAGTTCCTGTATTTGAACCATTATAAAGTGTAAACTCTAAATTTGGAGATACTGCGTCATTCATGTCACAACCATCAGCTTCTTCATCAAATAGAATAGCTCCAGTAATGGAATAAAAACTTTGCCCAGAAACATAGGAACACAAAGAGTTTACATAGCAATCAGTATATCCGTATTCAGTTATTTTATTTTCTACAATTGTAAATAGTTCCGGATCGGCGCAAATATATTTTAATGTAGGATTCCCGGAAAAACTCCATCCAGTTTGCCGAAAATTTCCATTTTTTATATTTAATGATTCAAGCAAGTTATTATCACATCTAAGTAATATAAGTGAAGATAAATTACTAACATCTAAACTTGTCAATAAGTTTCCTTTACAGTCTAGACGATAAGCTTCCGTTAAAACTTGCGCATCCAAAGTGGTAATTTGATTGTCATTTATAGACAACGCGCCTAAATTGGGCAATCCATTAAGATATATACTCGTTAATTGATTCGTATTAAGATTGATATATTCCAAACTTGCAGATCCAGCAATAGTAACACTTGTCAAGCTATTATTATTGGCGTTTACTTTTTCTATGTTGTTTAATGCTGATAAATCAAGTATTGTTAAATTATTATAATCACAATTTAATGTGCGAATATTTGCAAAAGATTCTAAACCAGTTAGGTCAGAAATATTCGAACTTCTTAAATGAAGCGTCCCAACTAATAAAGCTTCAGAAACTTCAATTTCTCCATCATCATTAGCGTCTAACTTAAACGAACCTCCGCTAGTTCCATATGCTATTCCGTTGCCAGACTCTGCAGCTAATAACTTAGCTTTAAAATTAGCATCTGGGAAATTAATGATTTGCGCATAGGAAGATGCAGTAATACATAACGTAAGGATGAGTAGTAATTTTTTCATAATCGGTAGTGTTCATACTCAAAAATAGGTAAATATAGTTTAGTAGGCAAGTTATAATCTTGGCTTACTCAGCAGCTACTGTTATCCGAATTCCTTTGGTATGACTTCTAAATTCGGGCGCATACATACTTTCAATCGTGGTAATTCCGTTGGAGAACTCTCCAATATTATTGACGCGAACTTCATATTCTAAGATGAAAACTCCTTTCGGAACTCTATCAAAAAAGAAATTTGTACTTGCATCGCGTGTACTTTCAAAATACCCAATTCCGTCTTGCCATTTATATTCAGACAATACATTTACAGGTTCTAAACCAGCTGCACGCATATCTTTTAAGTGAATAAATTCGAGGTCTTTTTTGTTTCTAATTGTTAATCGAACTGTGATAAGATCGCCAATTTTCAACGAACGTTTCGCAAGTGGAATCAACATTTCTTTTTCTTTTACATATAACTCTTTTGTAACTTGTAACGAAGCTTCATCATTTTGTGTAATGTTTTCCAATTCTTCAAAATACTGCCAATAAATGCCGCCAAAACCAACCGTTTTACTATTGTTTGAAACCTTTATCGTTGCTTTATCTTTTGTAATTTCATCTTTGTTCCAAGAAGTCTTAAAATAACCTGAACCTGCTTCTTTGGCAGTTTCGTCTAGTTTTTTAGTTTTGATTTTTTTAGTTCCAATAGTGAAAACTGTATTGTCTTTGATAGAAACAAATGCTGTCGGATTCAACAATAATGCATAAATCGCTTTTGTCGTGGCTTTCGTAGTTGCCCATTGCGACGTTTGTTTTTGTTGCAATAACCATAATTGTAATTCTTGCACAATTGTATCATCTTTTGTAATTTCTGAAAAGGCTTCAATCAATAATGCTTGCTTTTCTACTGCATGCGAATTGGAATACCGCGCTTCTGTAATTTCTTTCCAATACATGCCAGATTCGGTAGTTTTTACAGCAGATTCTTCCAACGATTCCATAATTTTTTTAGCTTCTCGGTGTTTTCCCATTCGTTCCAACGAAAGTGCCAACATTGCTTTTTCTTCTAATGATAATAAAACCCATTTTTTCTGTAAATTATCTAAGTAGAAATTCATTACTTTTTTTACTTCCTTAGAAATAGGCATTTTTGCTGTTATCATACTTCGCGTATATAAATAGCGCAATTGTTGTTTGAATGTGCTTTTATTTGTTGATTTTTTTTGGATGGAATATGCCATTAAGAAACGATTATCCGCAAACGAGTACGCATCTTTCATGATTTCTGTTACGCTTGATTCTTCATCAGAAATAGCACCTAATTTTACTAAATGTCCATACGTTTGTAAAATATGAAGTGTGATGTACAGATTTTCTTTTCCGCCAGAAAACCAAGGAAATCCGCCAGATGCAGTTTGCATATCTTCTAATTTTAGCAACATTTCCAATTGCAAACTCTCCATTGTTTTTTTGTCAAATAATTGTGTCAACCGTTGTTTCTTTTTCGTTTCTGAAGCTGCATCACGAACCCAAGGAGTTTCAGAAAGTAGCATTGTTTTTAATTCGGAGTTTTTTTCTAAATCAGATACTAATTGTTCGTTTGCTTTCCACGATTCAAAGACTTCTTTTATTTCGGGAGAACTTTGCAAAATATATCCTGAAATCATATTGGCATATAAACGTGCGAAGGTTTGTTCGGCACATTCATACGGATATTCTAGTAAATATGGCAATGATTGAATCGCGCTCCAAGTCGGATTCGATGTATATTCCAGCGTCAATTTGTGATGTTTCAAACTTGTACTTGTGTTGTTGGCAAGTTTGCTAAATGTTACTTCTTTTTCTTCTCCAGCTTTTACCCAAATCGGTTTTGCTTCGGTGATGAGAATACTATTTTTCAATACTGGCAATGCACTTTCTTCTCCATCTGAGTAATTTCCCGCTTTAGCGATAACTTTATACTGAATAGCATCTACACCTTCAGGAATATAGAGTTTCCATGATACATTTGTATTGCCTTTTGCGTCAATAGTAAATGCTTTATTTTTAGCTGCCAAATGCACTTTTGCATCAATCGATTCCATTGTTTGCGCATCGAATAACCGAAGTGAAGCAATTCCTTTCGTAGTTTTATTTTGAATATTTACAATTTTAGAAGCTATGACAATCGTATCTTTTTCACGTAAAAAACGTGGCATATTTGGCACAACCATGAGTTCTTTTTGTGTTACTGCATTTTTTTCAGTATTGCCAAAAGCACCATTTTTTTGATGTGCAAATAGTTGAAGTTTCCAGCGAGTTAATGCTTCTGGAGAAGTAAAGGTAAACGAAACAATTCCTTCTGAATTTGTACGTAAGTTTGGATAGAAAAAGGCAGTTTCCTTTAAGTCTTTTCGCGTTTCTACGGTTTCAATATCTTCTTCTGAAAGTCCTACAACAACTTCTTTGCCATCAATAATTTCTTTGGTAGTTCCGTATTTTGTAGTAATGAGAACAACGCCATTTGCGCCTCTACCTCCATACAACGCAGTTGCCGAAATATCTTTTAAAACACTCAATGATGTGATATTTCCTTGATTCAGATTTCTAAAAACTGCCCGACTCACAGGAACTCCATCGACTACAAATAATGGTTCTACATCGCCTTGCAAAGTAGCGGTTCCTCTAATTATAATAGTTGCACTGCTTCCAGATTGTCCACTTCCTGTATTTACACTTACGCCAGCCGCTGCTCCAGAAAGGATTTGCTCAAGTGAACCAGTTGGAATTCTACTTATAACTTCGCCATTTACAGTAATTACGCCATTATTTGCAGGACCGTACGTTGTAGCGCCGCCATACGCAACAATTACAACTGCTTCCAATGCATTGCCAGGTTCTAATTTAGCATTGATACTTTTGTAATTGCCAACAACAATTTTTTTAGTTGTGAAACCAACATAACTAAATGTCAATGTGTCTTCTGGGTTTGCTTTTATAACATACAAACCATCAAAATCAGTAGTAACACCAGTTTCAGTTCCTTTTATTAGAACAGTTGCGCCAGGCAAAGGTAATCCTGTATCATCAGTGACAACGCCACTTATATTGCCAAACCGTTGTGTTTCATTCTTCTTTTTATATTTCAAGGCCATTAAATAGTGTTTGTTGTTGAATTGTGTATTGTTTAGGTTGAATCCAAACCAATCAAATTTTATATAATCTCTGAAGTTGGGAATTTTAGTTACATTAATAAAGCTACTGTAACTTGAAGTTTTTACACTTCTGAAACCTTCATACGCATCAACATTTGGGATGGAATAATAGTTTTCGCCAAAGTAATATTGATAACCGTCCCATTCATGCTTTTCAATTTGATCGAGAGATTCGTCGTACATAGAAGCAAGTAATTCGGTTGGTTGCACGTTATTGTCAAAATCGGTGATTTTAAAACTCCATGTTTCTGGTGTTCCAGGCAAGAGTTTGTTGCGAAAACTTACCGTTTCAATGTTTAGATATTTCTTTCTACTTTTAAAACTATATGTGTAATAATCCGTCTGAAACGTATTGAATTTCACAAAACTAAAATGTATAGTAAATTGATCGTCGTAATTTTTTTGAATCGGAATTTTGATGATTGACATTCCGTCTCGCAAGGTTGTAATTGTGTAATATTCTAATGTTGTTTTGTGAAAACTATGTATATAAACTTGAAGCGGAGTATCGCGAAAGCTTGAAAGTAATTTTATTTCTATAAAGCCATCTTCAATAAAATCGGTATTTAGAATGTGATATTTGAAGATCCTGTTGTCTTTGAGAAAAGTGTCTTTTTTATTTTTTATAGTAAACGTTTTGGTGATTTCTCTTGTAGCACCAAATTCGGTTGTTGCCTCCGCTTCTAAAATATATGTGCCAGATTCCCAAGTGCTAAAATCGTAGGTTGTTATTTTATTTTTGTTGATGTCAAACGTTTCAGAAAGTAATAAACTGTCTTCTATTTTTGATAGCACTTCATCGTTTTTGTCATAGGTAAAATGTGGAAATTGTTCCGTAAATACTTCTTTTTGCATTTGATATGTTTCGGGCATTTTCCAAGGTCGGTTTACGTAAGTGCGTTTGGGATTTTCACGTTTGTAAATGTTCAGTTTCCCTGTTGCTTTTAGAGGAACACCGTTTAAATCTAACACTCGGATATCTATGTTGAATGGTTTTTCTGCGGAATGTTCTGAAGGAATAATTGTGTGAAATTCAAAATCATCATAGCCAATATCAATTGTTTTTTCGGCAGTTTGTGTTTCGCCATTCAAATCAATTATCTCTATATCAATAGTATAGGAATGATAATTTAAGTCTTCTTTTTTTATGTTTGAATCAGCAATTGCATCAAAAGAAATTTTGAAGTTTCCTTTGGCATCTGTTTTTGTAGTATCGGTTGCAACCACAATAGTTTTATTGAAATTTTCACGATCGTTATTCGTATAATCCTTTAAATATCCTTTTCGTTTGATAGTATATTTTACGTTTGCTTCCGAAACAACACTGCCCAATAATGCTTTTGCTTTTCCGCTGATAATAACATAATCGTTAAATCTATAGTTTTCAGTAATCGGATTTAGGATTACTTCAAATCGCGGACGTTTATATTCTTCTACTTGAAAATAAGTATTTCTATCAGTAAAGCCAACATAATCCCAAAACGGATGTTCGTCTTCTTCAGCGTTATAATTCTCATCCTTTTCATACTCATAATCTTCATCTATTGAAATAGAATATTCGCCAGTAGGCGCATTTTTAGGAAGTGTAAACGATTCGTTAAACGAACCAAATTCATTCGTTTTAAGTCTGAATGTTTTTATTTCATCACGATTAGCATATATAGAAACTTCAAAATATACATTTGGAACAACACTAGTTATTTCATTTTTGTATTGCAATGCAATTCCTTTAAAATAAATGGTTTGCCCAGGACGATATATACTTCTGTCCATAAGTATAAACGCACGTGCTTCAAAATATTCATCATCTTCATCGTTTTTGTCTGCACGTTTGCTATCTAAATGTCCGCTAATTTCCAGCGTATCTTTTTCATATGTAATCATTTCATTTAGAGCAATTTCTTCTGCTCTTTTTTCAATAGTTGCTTCTCCTTTTAAGTTTGTAAATAGTTTCTGTTTTACAGTTCCGTTGGCGTTCCAGACTTCAATTTTTGCTTTGTAAATTGGTTTGCCCGAAGTTCTATCAGCTACAATATATTGTTGTTTCCCAATGTATTCAGTTTTCATAACTGCAATATTGGTTTTCACAGTTTTTACATGTTTGAACAGATAGTTTTCGTCATGTTCATTTTTTGTATTTGTAGCTACAATCAAGTATTTTCCAAGTGGAAGTTTTGGAATACTAATTTCCGTTGTATGTTCATTATAATCTTTTGGAATTTTTAGGATATATTCTTTTTCAAGAAAAGGTACATGTGTTTTTGCGAATATTTTTACCAAAGAATCTGCATCGTATAGTTTATGATTTCGTTTGAAAACTTTTGAGGTTTTATATATTTTGAGTTTTAATGTATCTATGTTTTTCAACTCAACTCTTGCCAACATTGGTTTATTAGGAACACTAAATTCTTCCACCGTAAATTTTAAATACTCTTTTTCAATTTCTTTTAAAAGCAATTTACATTTAATGCTTCCTTGAGAGTTTGGATATTTCGCAATTGTGCGTGTTGCAAGTTGTTGTGCTTTGGTTTTAAAAATATCAACAGTTGCGTTGTTGTTATGCAATTGAAATGTTTGACTGCGATAGATGTATTCCGTTGCAATTTCATAATTCAGCAACGCTTCATTAGGATTATTTGCACACTTATTTGCCAAATTAACCAATGCTTCAGCATACCAATTTCGAGATTCACTTTCGGCGGAATGTGTAGCAATAAACTTTAGGCGTTGCAATACAACATCAACATATGCATCTTTAGTGTTTTGATGCAGTTTTTCAAGATTTTGAAACAATCGTAAGGTGTTAAATTTTGATAAAGTTTCTTCTGTTGTCGTTTTAAAAGGAATCTTTAAAAAGCTTCCATTGACGTCAAAATATTCTTTAGAATATGTAATTGTATCACGAATTTGATAGTGATGTGGAAGATTGTTTTTATAAAAATCCAACATATTATGCGCTAAAATATCATATAATGTTGATCTATATGGAAGCGTATTTCCTTTCCCTTTCATAAACGCCAAATAATCTTTTACGGGAAGTTGTTGCAATGCTTTTTCCTGTTGAATAGAATTTTGAAAGTGACGATTAATTTCAATTAAAAACGTTTGTATATCCCAAATTTGATAATCGTTAGCAACAACAGCTGTTTTTACATACGAACGCGAACGAATTTTGTATTGATGTTTTTTTAAATATTGAGACAGAAAATCGGCATAAATATTTTCTAAAATTGCATTCGTAGGAAACGATTGTTTATCTATTTCTTTTTGTAATTGATTGAAAATTAAGCTTTCTGCATCTTCCTTTAACAGTAATGAAAACTTTGAACTGTATATGAAACTCTTTATAATTTGTTCCGTATTTTGTTCTTTATCAGCTCTTTTATAAATGCGTTGTACAACTTTATTGGCAGAAGTTAATTTTCCTTTTAACTCTAGATTTTCTACCTTTTGCCAATCTTTTCCGTAGTTGTGTTGTGCAAGACTCAATTGAAAACATAAAATGGTAAAAATGCTGATTACGTAAAAATTTCTCATCGTATTTGGGTTGGTTTACAAAGCAAATAACTTCAAATAGTAATAAATACACAATGACCAATTAGTGAACGTGTCGTATGAATTAGGGAAACGAATTTTTGATTGACGATTGAAGATTGACGATTGCTTATTTTCGAATATTGAACAACGAACAACGAATAAACAAATCAACAAACAACGAATAAACAAATAACAAACAGTAGGAATTCCGTATATTCAAATATTAATATTTAGATTAAACCGATTAAAACTATAAAAATGAAATTTATACCAATACTCTTTTTTCTATGTTCGATTTCGTGTTTTAGTCAAGAAAAACTAAAAGATACTCCTAAAAACCTCATCGTAGTTTTAGATACAATTTGGGAAACCGAACAAACTCCTATACGATTGCGAGATGCAGCAATGAGAAGTCACGGTGCAGAATCTGAAGAATTTATAAAGCATCAAATAGTATATAAACAAAACCACGATATCAATGAAAAGAAAGTAATTGCTATTTTAAATACGTATGGTTGGCCAACGAAAGAAATGATTGGCGAACGCGGAAATTTGACACTATGTAACGTTATTCAGCATGCTGAAAATGAAACTAGAATAAAATATCTTCCGATGATGCGCCAAGCAGTAAAAGACAAAAAATTAGAACCTCGTTTTTTGGCTAGAGCAGTAGATAGAATTGCCACCGAAACTGGCGATTTACAAATTTATGGTGGACAAATGAAATATTATCCAGAAACGAAAAGTTTTAATGTTTGGCCAGTTTTTGATCCAGCAAATATTGACAAAAGAAGAGCCAAAATTGGACTTGAACCAATCGCGGAATTTCTTAAAAATAGATTTAACTTTGAATGGAATTTGGAAGAACAACTTAAAAGAACTGCTGCTTTTGAAAAAAGTTGAAAGTTGAAAGTTGAAAGTGAAAAGTGCGCCGCATTGAGCATTATTGAAATCAAAATACATTTTGATTGAAAATACCAAGCGAAGCTATCGAAATGAAAATTGCAGCTGAAAAGTGAAACAAATCAACAAATCTACAAAAAGACAAAAAAGCAAAGCGACAAACCCAACACCACATGAAAAACCATTCTATACTCTTACTTTCTTTCTGTTTCGCTTTCGCGAATGTACACGCACAGGAATTTTCCAAGCCAAGTTTTCCATCGCCAGAAAAATCTTTTTATACGTATTTGGACAATGAAAACATTTCTGATCCTTCTAAATACAATGGAAACGTAAAAAAGGTGATTCGCACATTTAAAGAATACGAAATTGGTGTTGATGTAATAACATTGGAAAAAACAACCATGTTTGTCAATACAAAAGGAGAATTTGAAAAATCGGTAAAGCGTGAATATTCGTTTGGTGTGGAGAGTTCTAAGCAGGAAATCAATCATTTGGAAACTCCGAAAGCAATTGTCAAAACAGCAGAAAATAAAACTATAAAAATCATCAAAAATGAATTGAATGACGATTTAGGATATGAATATGAAGAAAAAGGCGATGATTATTATGTGTATGAAAATGATCGTTTGACTGCTTTTTATAATAATAATGACAGTGTTTCTTATACGTATGATGAAAAAAACCGATTGATTTCTGTCAAATATTTTGAAAGCTTACTCACAGAAGAATACAATCATGAAGATGAATCATCCACACTTTGGCGAAGTCAATTTGAAGACAAAGCGTTGGAACGAATAACCTATGAAAACGGACGCGTTAAAAGCAAAGAAATGTATGATAAATTTGGCGAAGTCATTGATATTTATAAAACTACGTATACATATTCGGCGGATAATTTAGTCGAGAAATTTCAAACCGTATACACACGTTATTTATATGATTACTACGATACTTCCATTCCGATAGAAAAACAGAAATACATGGAATTTCCTGTGGTTGGTTCTAAAGAAAGTATACAAACTGGAACATTTCAATATTCAGAAAAAAATAAAATTCGTTCGTATATTATGGAAAATGGCGACGAAAAAGAAGTTTATAAAATTACGTTTGATGCTAATCATAGAATGCATATTGTAGCAGGGAATCTACAATTCTATCAAAAAGGAAATCTTCAAAAATTAGAAGTAGAATACGAATATTTATATGACGAAAAAGGAAATCCGAAATCCATCATATCCGCTTATTATATTGGCGGCGAAAAAATGATTCATAAAGAAACCACTTTTGAAATTGAGTATTATTAAAAAGGAAATGATGAGATTTTCTAAAAATAGAATAGGTGCAGTTTTGATAATTTTAATGTTACTTTTTAGTTGTGAAACAAAAACGCATCAAACAGAAACAAAACCCGAACACACTAAAAAAGCAGCTATAATTCTTCAGGAAAAGCAAGTAGACACAGTAGTTTCTAACCAAATTCAAAATAAAATAATTGCGCCAAAAGGAAGTCAAATATTCGATGAAAGTGTAAAGCTCCGATATCTAAGAACAGTAAATGGTTACAGACTCACAGCTATAAAAGTAGACGAATGCGAAGATTCTGATGATAGTATTGAAGTGGCAAATAGTGATAAAACAATTAGTGAAATAACGTTTAAAGAAGATTCTTTTAGCATTACATTCTCAGCAGTAGAAAACTGTTGCTCAGCGTTTTTATGTGAAGCAGAAATTATTGATAAAGCTACGTTAAATATCATCTATCATCCTTTTGGTCGCCATTGTTCTTGCAATTGTAAATTTGAAATGGAATATACATTTACATTTGATGATGCTTTAGAAGAAATTGGACAAAAAAGAACAGTTATTAAGTACGTTCAATTTAATAATGAACCAACTTCGAGAGTTGAGTTTAAAAATAAATAGTTCTATATAATTTATGATTACAATGAAAAAAATAAGTGGATTACTTTTCGGAATATTTATAGTTATTAGCTGTGCAAATTCTAACAAATTAAATGTAAATGCTGAAAAATCATCCGAATGGAGAGATAATAATGGTGTAGATACGAAGTCGTTTTATACATCATCTGAATTGTGTGAAAAGATTATTGGTAAGTTTAAAATAAGATCAAGACTTCATAAAAACGCATTGGAAAAAGATGTTTTCAACGGAGGAATGTCAAGTAGGTGGTTAGAGATTGGAAAAGATTCAATTATATATTATACGCCATATGGTGAAGTTGCTGATAGTGGTTTGTGTAATTGTAAGGATGATGTGCTCACAATCAATTGGAATGTCCGATATGATCGACAAATTGAATACAAAATTCATTTTAATTCTGCAGACACTTTAGAACTTAGATACTATGATTATCCTTACAGTTTGGATACATTTAGTTATGATAAGACCAAGGAACCTACTAATCCAACAAAATTAATTGGAATAATGAAGCGATAACTTATGAAACATATAAGAATTAAGATTTCAATAATTATATGTTCTGATAGTATCATATGATACTATCAAAATTGTTTTTTAGGGAACATAAATTAATCTTCAAATCGTACAGACTTTTATCAAAATTCATACTCAAAAGAGCACTCAAAAAAAACCTGCTTAGGTTTTAGTAAAAACTACCGCAAGAAACAACAAAAACTAGCGGAGGTTTTGGGTAAAACCTCCGCACCTTTTCTATCCTCAAGTTTGAGATTATAATTCCCAAGCTAATTTTGCTTCTCCACTTACAATTCTATAATCTAACTGTAAAGAGTTGCTTGTGACTGTAACTTCTACACTTTGCCCTGGCTTTAATGGAATTGAAGGTTTAGTTCCATTAAGTCCATAAAAAGCTTGCGCTTGATCTTGTGGGCTAAACGTAAGAATAATGTTTGCAGGGAATTTTTTTGGGTTAATTTGCGCACTTCCTGTTGTTGCGGGATTCAAAATTAAAGTTGATCTACTCATAATAATTTGTTTTTAAGATGATTAAATAATATTGTGTTTCTTTCAATAAGAAACTTGGTTAGAACTTCTTTTACAAAACTCCAAATTTTTAAGAGGCAAGAAAAGCGTATTATTCCGTAAATTACAATACACGTACATTACACAAAATGTGCGTACATATACTTGTGGTGGGTAAATAATTAGGCGAATAAGGTAGCTTAGTAGAAATAATGATATAGCAACTATTTTATAACTTTTACAAAAATCTTATCGATAAATTTATGGCTTTTGTATAGTCAATTGTCTCAAACGTCTATTTCTTTATAGGAAGAAAGGATATTGTCTCACTTTTGAAGTGTTAAATCAAAACATTCAAAAAATGAAATTATATCTAATCATTGCAAGCTTATTATTTGTGCAGTTCTCGTTTGCACAAGATGCTACCAAAAACTCATCGCCAAAAGTTTGGTCGTTGGAAGATTGTATTACCTACGCTTTAGAAAATAACATTACGGTTAAAGATGCTGCATTAAATACAAACATTGCAGCAGTAGATTATAGCAAAGCGAAATCGTCAAGATTACCGAATTTATTTGGGAGTGCTTCACAAAGTTTTTCTAATGGAAATACTATTGATCCTATTACAAGTAGTTACGTTACAGATCAAATACACAGTACAAATGTTGGAATAAATAGTTCTATAACGCTGTTTCAAGGGAATCAAATTAACAATCAAATTAAACAAAATAAAATACGATTCGACCAAAGTATTTTTTTAGAAGAAGTAGAAAAAAACAACATCATTTTAAATCTTTTAGAAACCTATTTACAAACGCTCTACAGTAAAGAAAATATTGTTATTTCGGAAAATAATTTAGCAGCTTCAGAAAAAGAAGTTCTAAGAGCAAAAGCACGTTTAGATGCAGGAACTATTGCATTGAGCGATTATACCGAAGCGCAAAGCCAAGCAGCAACGAACAAATACAATCTGATTTCAGCTAAAAACGAGTACCAACAATATATAATCCAATTAAAACAACTATTGGAATTATCTCCACTGGAAGATTTGGAAATTGAGAGCATTGACGAAAACATGGATCTCATAAATCTAGAACTTGATAAGGTTGAGGTGTATACGAACGCTTTAGGGTTTCTGCCAGAAATTCAGGCAAGCAATTTAAACATTGCGGCAAACGAGAATGAACTTGTTATTGCCAAAGGTAGATATTTGCCAACATTATCGTTAACAGGAAGTATTGGTTCTGGATATACAAGCATCAATGATAATACATTCTCAGATCAATTTAATGTGAATTTTAATCAAAAATTGGGCTTGACTTTAACGATTCCAATATTTAATAGAAACGAAACAAAAGCGGCAGTACAAACCGCTAGAATAAATATAGAGAAAGCAGCAATACAAAAGCAGTCAACTGAAAAGGAAATTTATAAAAAAGTAGAAACAGCGTATCAAAATGCAGTATCTGCACAAGAGCAAGTCATTGCAGCGGAAGCTTCAAAAGTTGCATCGGAGCAATCGTACAAATTAGCACAAAAAAAGTATGAATTAGGAGGTTTAAGTACAACCGATTTAGTGATAAGTCAAAACACATTCACTAACGCACAACAAAACTATTTACAAGCCAAATACTTAAATATTTTATACCATCAATTAGTACAATTCTATCAAGGAAACGAAATCAAACTTTAATCAATACCACATGAATTGAACATGCTAAAAAGCTTGTCAACTAAGAAAATGATTAATAGCAAACAGCATGTTTCCATTAAAATAACATTAAACATACTTACATGAAAACTAAAAAAAATATCATCATAACTAGCATTATAGTAGTCATTATAGCTATTGTAGGATACAGTTTTATAAAAGGCGAAGATGCTATTATTATAGAAGCTAAAACAGTTGCGGTTAAAAAAGCAAACGTAACCACAATGGTTACAGCAACAGGAACTATGGAACCAATTACACAAGTAGAAGTTGGTACACAAGTATCTGGAGTTGTCGAAAAAATATACGTAGACTATAACAGCGTAGTAAAAGAAGGTCAGCTTATTGCCGAATTGGATAAGACAAATTTAAACGCTTCTAAAACGCAAGCGCAAGCTGCATATGATAATGCGGTAAGTCAAAGAAATTACATGAAAACAATATATGACAGACAAAAAACCTTGTATGATAATCAAGTAATTAGTAAATCAGATTTTGACGATGCAGAATTCAATTATCAAACAGCAATAGGAACAGTAACTCAACGTTTATCTGATTTGCAATCGGCTAGAACCAACTTAGGATATGCCAATATTTATTCGCCAATTGATGGTGTTGTATTATCTAGAGCTATTGATGAAGGACAAACCGTTGCGGCAAGTTTAAGCACGCCAACATTATTTACCATTGCACAAGATTTAAAAGAAATGCAAGTAGAAGCAGATGTTGACGAAGCTGATATAGGACAAGTAAAAGATGGACAACGTGTTGAGTTTACTGTAGATGCTTACATAGGCGAAACCTTTAATGGCGTTGTAACGCAAGTACGATTAGATCCAACAGTAACTTCAAATGTGGTGACATATACAGTTGTTATTAAAGCGGAAAATGAAGATTTAAAACTAAAACCAGGATTGACAGCAACCATTTCAATTTACACCTTAGAGTTAAATAGTGTGTTAACTGCCCAAGCAAAGGCCATTAATTTTAAACCTACACCTGCACAATTAGCAGCGTATAACGAACAACAAAATATAAAAGTTGAAGCGTCTAATGAAAGATCAACAGATAGGTCATCAACAAATAAAGAGAATGGTAGCGTTGTTTGGGTTTACAGTAGTACTGGAGAAATAAAATCTCAAAAAGTCACTTTGGGAGCAAGTGATGGTGTTAACGTTCAAATTTTAGAAGGTATTTCTGAAGGTGACAAATTAGTGTACAGTTTAGAAGGCGTAAGTGCTTCTGAAACAAAAACAACAGATAAAAGCGAAAGTCCATTTATGCCACAACAAACGCGAGGTGGAAGAAAAAGATAATATGATGAGCAAAGAAATTATAAAAATAGAAGACTTAAAACGTGAGTTTACGATGGGCAATGAAACCGTTCACGCGTTAAAAGGGATTTCGTTTGACATTAAAGAAGGTGAGTTTGTAACCATTATGGGTTCATCTGGTTCTGGAAAAAGTACGATGTTGAATATTTTAGGATGTTTAGATCAGCCAACATCAGGAATCTATGAAATTGATGGTGTATCTGTAAAAGACTTAAGCCGAAATCAATTAGCAACCATTAGAAACGAAAAAATTGGATTCATTTTTCAATCCTACAATTTACTAGCAAGAACCTCAGCTCTTGAAAACGTAGAATTACCATTGCTATACAACAGTAAAGTTTCTACTGAAGAACGAAGAAAAAGAGCCATTAAAGCATTAGAAATGGTTGGTTTGGGAGATAGAATGGATCATACGCCTTCGCAACTTTCGGGAGGACAACAACAACGTGTTGCTATTGCAAGATCGTTGGTAAACAATCCAGTAATGATTCTTGCAGATGAAGCAACAGGAAACTTAGACACACGAACTTCTTACGAAATTATGTCTCTCTTTCAAGAATTGAACAAACAGGGCATCACCATCACGTTCGTAACACACGAGCAAGATATTGCAACGTTTAGCAGTAGAACCATTGTTTTAAAAGATGGAAATATAATTCAGGATTATAAAAATCACAAAGTACAATCGGCAGAAGAACAGTTAGCAAAATTACCGAAAGAAAACCATTAATTATGAGACTATTAAATTTATTCAAAATCGCTTTTAAAGCCATCGTTCTTAATAAAATGAGAACTTTACTAACTATGTTAGGCATCATTATAGGTGTGGCATCTGTAATTGCAATGCTCGCTATTGGTGAAGGCTCTAAAGAAAGTATTCGCGAAAACATTTCAAGTATGGGTTCTAATATAATTACTATCAGACCAGCATCTGCTTCAAGTGGTGGTGTTCGCGCAAGTGCAGATGAGATGCAAACACTTACCCTTAAAGATTATGAAGCCGTTAAAGATCAAGCCACCTTTTTAAGTTATGCAACACCATTGGTTACTGGTAAAGGACAAGTTATAAATGGTTCTAACAACTGGCCATCAAGTATATATGGCGTAAATCCAGATTATCTCAAAATTAAAGTAGTTGATTTGCAAAGCGGCAGTATGTTTACAGATGCCGAAGTAAAAACGGCTTCTAAAGTGGCACTTATTGGGCAAACGGTCGTGGACAATGTGTTTCCTGATGGGCAAGATCCTATTGGACAGATGATTCGTTTTAATAATATTCCATTTAAAGTCATTGGTGTATTAGAAGTAAAAGGAGAAAACACCTTTGGTCAAGACCAAGATGATGTGGTTATTGCACCATATACAACCGTACAAAAACGTATTTTGGCTATTGATTATATCAATCAAATTATGGCTTCGGCAATAAGTGAAGACGATGCGCCAAATGCTGTTACTGAAGTCTCAGAAATTATGAGAATTCAACATCAAATATCTAATCCAAATAAAGACGATTTTAGTGTACAATCTATGGAAGAGCTTATTTCTACTTTTAGTTCTACAAGTGAGATGTTAACTTTATTATTAGTGGCAGTTGCTAGTATTTCGTTATTAATTGGAGGTATTGGAATTATGAATATCATGTATGTTTCTGTAAAAGAACGTACCAAAGAAATTGGTTTAAGAATGGCTGTTGGAGCAAAAGGAGCTGATATTTTAATGCAATTCTTAATTGAAGCCGTGCTAATCAGTATAACTGGCGGAATTTTAGGTGTACTTTTAGGACTCGCATCAACCATGTTTATCGAAAAATTCTTAAATTGGCCTACAAGCGTTGCCTTATACTCAATAGTAATATCATTTGCTGTATGTGCTGTGACAGGAATCTTTTTTGGATGGTATCCAGCTAGAAAAGCATCAGCTTTAGATCCAATAATTGCTTTACGTTATGAATAATTAGTTATGACTAAAAACAAAATAATAACAATCTTTTCTCACTTGCTAGTATGGCTTGTACTATTCAGTATGCCATATTTATTGTCGTATGGACAAACGCAAGAGATCAACAGATTAATAGCACACTTTTGGATTCCGTTAGTGTTTTCGGCGATTATATTTTATCTCAATTATTTTATATTAATAGATAAATTTTTGTTTCCTAAAAAAATGGTACAGTTTATTATTATTAATGCTGTAATTATAATCGGATTCTTATTTTTAAAAGAATACATAGAAGACACCTATTTTACAGATTTAATAAAAAAACGTTCTGATGAAACTAACAACGGAAGACCTCTTTTTAAAATGTTTGTGTACATTCAGATACTATCATATATGGCACCTTTACTATTTTCAATAGCAATAAAAAGCACTAAACGGTGGGTTAAAACTGAAGCTGAACGTAAAGAAGCAATTAACATAAAATTAAAATCAGAACTGCAACATCTACATTACCAATTGCAACCGCATTTCTTTTTTAATTCGTTAAATAACATTTATGCGATGGTAGATATTTCGCCAGATGAAGCTAAAAAATCTATTCACAGTTTAAGTAAACTGATGCGCTATATGTTATATGAAACCAATGAAGAATTAGTTTCGCTATCAAAAGAAATCGATTTTATGAAAAAATATATCGATTTGATGAAATTGCGTGTGTCAGATAAAACAAAGGTAAATTATAACTTTCCTTCCGAAGAAACAGGAATCAAAATAGCACCTTTATTATTTATTTCACTAATTGAGAATGCTTTCAAACATGGTGTATCTGCAAGCAAACCAAGTACAATTGATATTCAGATGACTTACCATGAAAAAACAGTTTTATTTACCATAGAAAACGATAATTTTCCTAAAAAAACAGAAGACAAAAGCGGTTCTGGAATAGGAATTCCTAACATAGAAAAACGCTTAGAATTACTCTATCCTACTAAAAATGCATTTAAAACATTTGTAAAAAATGATCGTTTTGTAGCACAACTAGAAATAGAAACCAATTAAATTATGAGCAACCTAAAAATTACATGTGTTATTGTAGATGATGAACCTATGGCACTTAACTTAGTAGAAAGCTATGTGGAGAAAACACCGTTTTTAGTACTCAAAAAAAAGTGTAGTAGTGCAATTGAAGCGTTGGAGTTTATAAAATCTGAACCCGTAGATTTACTATTTCTAGACATTCAAATGCCCGATTTAACAGGAATTGAATTTTCAAAAATGTTACCCAAAGAAACACGCGTTATCTTTACCACTGCTTTTGATCAATATGCGTTAGAAGGTTTCAAAGTAGAAGCGCTAGATTATCTTTTAAAACCATTTGACTATGCAGAGTTTCTGGCAGCAGCCAACAAAGCAAATACTTGGTTTGCCTTGGTAAAGGGGAAACAGCAACATAGCATTTCCGAAGAAAAAGAATTTCTTTTTGTAAAATCAGAATACAAGCAATTGCGAATAAAACTAGCAGATGTTTTATATTTTGAAGGGTTAAAAGATTACATCAAAATATGGTTAAAAGACAATCCAAAACCCATTCTAACACTAATGAGTTTAAAATCTTTAGAAGAAGAACTTCCCGAAACTCATTTCATGCGAGTGCATCGTTCGTTTATTGTTTCATTAGATAATATAGATATTATTGAGCGTAGCCAAATAATCATCAACAAGCAACGCATTACAGTTTCTGAACATTACAAACCAAAATTTTTGGAATTTATCAATAAAAATTCATTCTAATCAAAAAGAATTCCTCTAAGCTCTGCCTTGAGGCTTCCGTTGAAATTTTCATGCCAGCAAAAGCAAGAATCTAAAAACAAAACTTTTGATTTTTGACAAAGATTCAAATGAAACTAGGAAATACCTCTGTTGCTTTATCTTGAGGATAGTAAGTTTCAAAAATTCTATATTTTTCAAGTCTCAAATTATCACTTCTATAAAATAGACAAGTTCGTCGATACAACCTCTGTAACCATCTATTTTCATTTTTTTACACGAATAAGACAGATATTTTTACACTATCAAATCTAAGATAAAACTTAGAAATAATAGAAAAAGAGTATTAATTATTTAAACTTTAAAAAGATGAAACACGGCAAATTTAAAACAGGAGTTGTACTAGGAATGTTGACATTCTTATTCACAGTTAGTGTAAATGCACAATCGCAAAATAGACAAGAAAGAAAGGCGCCGCCAACCTTTGAGCAACTCTTAAAAGAGATGGATGCCAATGAAGATGGCAAGCTTTCAAAAGATGAATTGAAAGGTCCACTAAAAGAAAATTTTGCGAAGATTGATACTGATGAAGATGGCTTTATTTCAAAAAAAGAATTTAAAAATGCACCAAAGCCAGCGCGCAGAAAAAAACAGTAAATCTTAAAGAAAATAAGAATTTGAGCTAGTTTAAAATTTTTTGATTTGATTGATTTTAAAAACTTCCATCAAAAGAAAAAGAAAGTAGCAGAATTAAGTATCAAAGCATAAGATTTTTTTAATCATGAAATTTTAATCTTTTTCATATCTATAAAATCACTCTATTCATAGATACAATATAACTAAACTTCTATTTGCTTTTTTTAAAACACTTTATTCAGATACTTTTAAACTATTAAAGTCAAACAAAGTCAAAATATTAAAATAATGTTGAACCTAAAATCTTAAAATTATGAAAGCATTTGTGAAAACATACATATTACCAGTTGTCTTTTTAGTGGCTTTTACAGCACAAGTTTCAGCGCAAACAAAAAGAACTAGTGCAACAAAAAAAGTTGAAAAAACGCCGACAACTACTAAGAGGACTACAACAAATAATAAAAGAGTGTCTAGTACAAAAATCACCTACAAAAAGCCAACACGTAAAGTAGTTTCTGTTAGAAATGTACCAAATAGAACCGTAATAAATCATAAAGGTCAAAATTACTACTATGCTAATAACAGATATTATACGCAGTCTAGAGGTCGATATATTGTAATTGCACCAAAGGTTGGTTTTAGAATAAAAGTTTTACCTAGCAACTATAATCGCGTACGATATAATACATATGATTATTACAATTCTCAAGGCATATTCTATGTTCAAGTAAATAACGAATATGAAGTTGTAGAACCAGAAATAGGGACTATAGTGTATGAACTTCCTGATGATTATGAAAAAGTGACCTTAGACGGACAAACGTATTACGAATACGCAAATGTACTTTACGAAAAAGTACAAGTAGATGGAACAAGAGCCTATGAAGTAGTAGGTATTATAGATATGGAATAAAAAAAATTGATTTGATTGGTTGATTATTAGCAGAAAAGGAGGATAGATACTACAACTATCCTCTTTTTTTTGTTTTAACAACTGAAACGATAATCAGGCGCAGTCGAAATATAAAGGAAATAGAAATGAATTTCATTGGTCATTTTGAAATTTATTTGACATAACTTTAAGAAATAAAAAAGTGCTAATTGTAGTAGGAGGAAATTCTGAAGCACAGATTTTAGCCGAAGTTTCTAAGGTGAAAAAAAACCTGCTTAGGTTTTAGTAAAAACTACCGTAGGAAACAACAAAAACTAGCGGAGGTTTTATCCAAAACCTCCGCTAGTTTTTTTACTAACCTAATTAGGGAATTTTAAATATCATTACTAATTGATTATCAATGGTTTAATGATTTCGTGAAAAACAAATCAACAAATCAACAAATTGACACATTATCAAATCTTCAAACCCAATAATTGCTACATTAGTACATCAAACAATTGTTACATTAACTACACAACAACAAGTGTAATAATCTTCTGATTAGAGTTCGATTTCGATACAAATTTGCTTTACAAATTCACTCAATCTGACGGGTTTTTCTATTGAAGAATTAGTGCTGTAACACATCTTCAAATTGACACATCTTCAAATCTTCAAATAAACAAATCAAAAAAACTACTCCACAACAATCCGTACACCTTTACTATGACTGCTAAATTCTGGTGCATACATACTTTGAATCGTCGTAATTCCGTTAGAAAATTTTCCAACATTATTTACACGTAAATCGTATTCAAATACAAAAACACCTTTTGGTAAATAGTCAAAAAAGAAATTGGTGCTTGCATCTTTTGTGCTTTCATAATAGCCCAAACCATCTTGCCATTTATATTGCGACAATACATTAATTGGCTCCAAACCAGCCGCGCGCATATCTTTCATATGAACAAATTCCATTGGTCTGTCGTTTCGTAATTCTATTCGAATTCGGATTAAATCGCCAACTTCTAATTTGCTGTTTTCGTCAATCTCCGTAATGATTTCACCTCGATCTCCGTACGTGCGTTTAAATAATTTTTTGTTTAATTTCAACGAAGTTTCTGCCGTTGTAATTTTGTCTAAATCTTCAAAATACTGCCAATATAATCCGCCCCAAGCAATTCCTTTTCCTTTTTTCGTCAACGTTACATTTGCCATTTCTGGTTTCACTTCGTTTCCGCTCCAAGAAGTTTTAAAATATCCTGTGCCAGCTTCCACTTTTACATTTTCTAAATCGGCAGGCGTAATTTTTTTGCTTCCAACCGTAACTTCCACCATATCTGTAACCGAAAGCCAATCGCTTCCTTGCAACAATAATGCATACACCGCGTCCGATGTTTCTTTCGTAGTTGACCAACGATTGGTTTGTTTATGTTTCAACAGCCAAATCTTTAAATTATCTACAGTAGTGAGATCATTTTGAATCTCAGAAAATGCTTCAATCATCAACGCTTGCGTTTCAATTGGCGCCTGATACCAATACCAAGAAGACGAATTTGCTTTCCAATACATTCCTAATTCATCACTTGTAATACTGTTTTCTTTCAATGAACGCAGTATCGCGGTTGCCGTTTTCGGATTGTCCATTCGGTGAGAAATCAACGCCATTAATCCTTTAGAATATAAACTTCTATTGAGCCAATATTTGTCAATCTGACCTTTGTAATAGTCCATAATTTTTGAAACTTCCGCAGCTTGTTTATGCTCTGGAAAGAAGCTTCGCATGTATAAATAATGCAATTGCGTGTGCGATAAATGATCTTTAGAAAGGTCAATATTTTTGTTATACTTCCGTAGATTGTTATACTCAGTCACAAACTCTTGATCGAGATATCCAATTGCTTTTTCAATAATTTGCTCAGTTTTAGGATCACTTTTCAGATCAACATTAAGCTTTTTTAAATGTCCTAAGCCAATAATAATATGTTGTGTAATAAATCGATTGTCGCGTCCGCCAGAAAACCAAGGAAATGCGCCAGAAGACAATTGCATTTGATCTAATTTGGCTAAAGTTCTAGTTTGCTCATTTTTCATTCGATTCAAATCGAATAATAAGGCAATTCGCTTCTTTTGTTCACTTTCCGATTGCGCATCACGAACCCAAGGTGTTTCTTGCAAAATCAAGGATTTCAGTTCTTCATTCTTCTCTAAATTACTCAACAAAGCATCCGAAGATTTCCATTGATTAAACACTTCCTGAATTCTAGGATTGCTATTCGCGATGTGACTCGCCAACGCATTTGCATAATAACGTGAAAATGTTTGCTCCGAACATTCATACGGATATTCCATTAAATATGGCAACGCTTGCACTGCATACCAAGCAGGATTTGAAGTCACTTCCAAACTCAGTTTATGATGTTGCAACGTACTTGAATTCGTCGTCGCGAGTTTATCTAATGTAAATGTTTTTGTCTCGTTGGAACGAATCCACATTGGCAACGTTTCCGTCACTAACATTCTGTTGGATAATACTGGTAATGCATTTTGTTCGCCATCAGAATATTCGCCCGCTTTGGCAATAATTGTATATTGAACTGCTTGCAAACCTTGCGGAATTTCCAATGTCCAAGAAACTTGTGTATTTCCATCGGCGTTTACCGAAAACGATTGTTTTGGTCCGCTTGTGCTATCAAAAAGTATGTTTTTTAAATCAGCTCCTGTAATCGGATTGATTAGTTGCAATGTTGCTTCTCCGCTTAAATTTTTCTCAGAAAGGTTAGAAATTTTACTACTAACCACAATCATGTCGCCTTCACGTAAAAAACGGGGAACATTTGGTAATACCATTAGTTCTTTTTGAGTTACGGTTGTCAAGGTTTTTGTTGCAGAATGCAACTCTTTCGTATGTGCTAACAATTGTACTTTCCACTTCGTTAATGCTTCTGGAGTTGTAAAATTGAACGAAACATTTCCGTCTTTGTCAGTTTGTAATTGTGGAAAGAAAAACGCTGTTTCTTGTAAATTTTTTCGTGGAACAACGGTTTCATCCTTTCTGTCTATTTCTTGAGGGTCTTTTGCGTTTAAAATATTAGGAGGACTTTCAGCATCGTCTGCTTGTTCATCACCATTTGTATAACCGACATTAGTATTTACTACTCCACTTAAATATGATACTTCCTCATCCATTTCTACAACATTCATCATTCTTTGCGTAGATACATTTTCACTTTTACTCTTCATCAACATTCTTCCTCTCATGCGTCGTGGATTTCCAAAATACAAGCCAAACATATTAAGACCATCAAACGATTGTGTTTTGTAATATTTTTTATCAAATTCTAAATAATTTAAGAAACTAGTAACGCCAAAACTTCGTTCGCCATTGATATTAATGTAACTGTAATATTGTGGTTGATACATTGGAGAAAATTGCCATGCATGTGACTTAAATTCATCCAAAGAAGCATCATACATACTTGATAATACTTCTGCGGCAACTTTTTCACCTTTTGTGCCTTTGATGCGGAAACTCCAAGTTTCTTCTTGTCCAGGTTTTAATTTATCTCTAAAAGTAGTAGTTTCTATCGTTAATTCCGATGGCGGATAGTTAACGATTACATGAACTTGTTCGCCAATAAAACTATTAAAAACTGTTGCAGAACAATGAATTTTAAAACCGCCTTCATCTTTTTTATCCACAGGAATTTTAAAGGTTTGTTTGCCTTTTTCCATGTGAACGACATACGATTCAATAATGCGTTGTCCTTTTTCAATATCTACGGTTACATAAAGATTTTTTATTGCAGAATTTATCGTGAATACAACTTCTTCATTTGGCAAATATTCATCTTTGTCAAGAGAAACTTCTAACAATTTATTGTCTGCTGTCGTTTTATCGTTCGGATTCCAAACATCGGTAAATACAATATCTTTTATTTCATTCCCGTTTGCGTCAATCATTGTCAACTCAATCACATACTTTCCAGATTCCCAACGTTTTATATTGCCTAATTCGAGTTTGGTTGATGTTCCAGTATCAAATGATTCGGTTACTACCTTTTTACCTTTTTTCCATTGTTTAAAATCAACTTCTTCTTTTGAAAAAGCTTCATGCGGAAATAATTTTTTGAATTCAGTTTCAGGTATGGAAACATAATCAGGAATTCCCAATCTGCGTTTTCGCAACACACGATTTGGTGCTTGTAATTTGTGAATGGTTATCGTTCCTTTTGCAGCAACTTTTTCGTTGTTTAAGTTTTTGGTAATAATTTCAAGTGTGTGATCTTTCTTTGTCGCATCTAACTTACTATCAACAATAACGTTTCCTTTTAAAGTGTGATAACCTACGTGAACAATTGTTGAAGTACTTCGGGTTTCACCATTAATATCTATAACATCTGCGTTAATTTCATAATCAAAAACAGGTAATAATTTTTTATCGGCACTTGCATCAGGAATCGCTTTAAACGAAATTTCAAAATTTCCAGAAGCATCTGTCGTTGTTTCTCCGCTTGTAATTTGTTGTGAAGCTGAGTTTACATACGGATTTCTCCAATAAACCCATTGCGGATAGCGCGGCGTACGTTTTACCGTATACGTAACTTTTGCATCTGAAATATTGCTTCCCGCGAATGCTTTTGCATTTCCTTTGGCAATTACGGTGTCGTTTACCGAAAATGTTTCTGTTATAGGTAAAAAGTTAGTTTCAAATTTTGGACGTTTGTATTCTTCCACAGAAAAATTAGTAGTTCCAAGAGTTTTATCGCTTGTTTTTGCGATGATGGAAAAATTCCCTGTCAAGCCGCTATTTGGAATTACAAATTCACCTTTAATAGAACCGTATTCGTTTGTGGTAAATGTTGTTGTTTTTACTTCTTGATGATTCGCGTCACGGAAAACAACTTCCACTTTTTCGTTGGCAAGGACTTTAGATTTCTTTCCTTCTCGTTCAATAAGAATTCCTTTGAAGTATACAATTTGTGAAGGTCTATAAATGCTTCTATCTGTAAAGAAAAAGAGTGTTTTTATAACATCTGTATTTTCACCTCGATACCTTGAATAAAAATTAAATTCACCAAAATAGGCAACATCATTTTCTGAAGAAACGTTAATTTCTACGTTATTGAAATTATATGCTCTATTACCTTCCAATACGACAGTTCCTGAAGCATCTGTCGTTAATTTTTTAGTTACTTTTTCGCCTCTATATCCTAATTGATACGTAATAGTTACTTCTTGATTCGGAATTGGTTTTCCATTATTTCTATCGGTAAGTTGAAAGATGTAATTAGAACCTGCATTTTTATTGGTAACTGCAATATCGGTAACTTGTACGATTCCGTATGCAAAGAAAACTCTCAGTAATTTCTCTGTTGGAGAAGCGGTAATTATATAAGAACCGTTTGCCAATGGTGGCACAGCGATTTCCGTAGTGTGTGACTGATAATCGTTTTCGGTTGGCAATGTTGCATTCCACGCTTGGTCAATAGTTAGTTTTTGTATATATGCATACCGTTGATTTTTATCATATATTTTAGAAAGTTGTTCGTGTTGTTCTTTCGATATTTTACGTGATGTAAAATACATGCGTTCCACATTTTTATAATTGATCAATACTTTAGAATGTTGATTGATCGGACTAAATATTTCTGTGGTAATTTCTAAACTTGGTTGTAAAATTCCTTCTTTAATGATTTTACATTTTTCTCCAGGAATGCTGTTCGGAAATTTTGAAATCACAGCTTCACAAAGTTCCAATGCTTTTTTATATTCCCATTGGTATTTTTCTGTGCGATCTTCTGCATAATTAGCAGCTAAACGTTGATGTAAAACGGCTGATTCTGCGTCGTACATTCCCGAATACGGATGCGATTGATATGTCGTTTTTTCGTTTTGAAATGCTTCAATCAGTTTTTCTGTTGTATCATCAAATGTTGCTTTTTGTTGAACATAATATAAACGTTCAATATTTACATTGATTAATGCTTCAGGCGATTTGTCTTTTAAATGAAAACGAATTAATTCTTGATAGGTTTCAAGTGCTTTAAATTCTAGCGAAAGCGAATCTTTCGTCATCAAATTCATTTCCGAAAATAGTTTGGAATCACACAAATATTCTGTGTCGTCAATTTCAAACGTATCGGAAGGTTTTGTAATGTTATTTTCGCTTGTTTTATAAAAGTCAAGCGCATTGTGAGCTAAGAAATCATATACTGTTGGGCGAAATGTTTTAGAACCTTTTTCTTGTGTTAAAATTGCATCATATGCTGATAAATCTAGCTTTTGCAATTGAGCTGTATTCTTGAGAGACGCTTTAAAATGAACAAATATTTCTTTAAATAATGTATTCAAATCCCACGTTCTAAAATCGTTGGCGTCTACTTTTTCAGCAGTTTCTGATCGATTGTAAAATTGATACCGATTGTTTGAGAAATATTGCCAATACAAATCGCCCAAAATACTTTCTAAAATATTTTTTGTTGGGAAAGATTGCGTGTTTATTTCAGCTTTTAAATCGTTGATAATTGTCAACTGTGCATCTTCTTCCAAAATCAATTGATACTTTGCTTTGTGCAGAAATGCTTTGATAATTTGCGGATTGTTTTGATCGCGTTTGGCTCTTTTGTGAATGTCAGAAACTTTTTCAAAAGCGGATTTAGTCAAGCCTTTTTTCTCCAAAGCAGTGACTTCATTCCAAAGATTGGAATATTCTTGTTGTGCATTTGAGAGTTGACTAAATAATACAATCATAAATATAGCTAGGATGTTTTTCATAATAATTCCCTGCGCAGGCAGGAATCTTTTAATTCATTATTAAAGTCGCACTATAAAACGTATTTCTCCGTTGTTTCTATATAAAACTACAAATTCCGTTTTTGCGTATGTAAAGTAAGTATTTTAATGTAAATATGTCTTAACGTGATGTTATAATTTAAGAATAAACAAAGAGTGTTCCAAAAATTGGGAATGAAAATGAAAATGAAATCGAAAATGAAATCGAAATCGAAGTTGAAGTTGAATTTGAAAAATGAAGATTGAATTTTTATATAAATCATCTTCCAAAAAAAAACAATTTATATAAACAGATGAAATAGTATCTTTGGAACAATAACTGCTAGTGTAAAAGAAATATAAAACGAATGAAGTATTACTTTTTAATCCTTTTGTGTATTCCGATGTTTTTAATGAGTCAAACAACAACGGAACGTGTTGAACAATTATTTGAAAATAAACAATACAGCAAAGCGGAAACTATTATAAAATCTGCCTTAGAAAAATCGCCAAATAATCGCCAACTAATTGAACTTTTGGGCGATTCTTTCGGATATCGTGAAAATTGGGATAATGCCATTGAAAACTACGAGAAGTTAGTAGAAATGGACAATGCAAACGCTAATTATCATTATAAATATGGTGGCGCAATGGGCATGAAAGCATTAATTGTTAATAAATTTAGAGCGTTGAGTTTGATAGGCGATATTAAAAGTTCCTTTAATCGTGCTGCCGAACTCGATCCAAATCACATTGATGTACGTTGGGCAATGGTAGAATTGTATATGCAATTGCCAGGACTTTTGGGCGGAAGCGTTCGGAAGTCTATGAAATATGCCAACGAGCTTGAAAATCTTTCCAAAGTAGATGGTTATTTAGCAAAAGGCTATATTTATGAATACGATGATGAGCCTGAATTGGCGGAGAAATTCTACAAAAAAGCCATTGCAATTGGCGGTTCATTAACCTGTTATGATAAACTAACGAATTTATATGAAAAACAAGAACAGCCTTTGAAAGCCATTGCAAATATTGAAAAATCACACAAAAAACACCAACGAAACGCAATGCATTACCAAATTGGTAAAGTAGCAGCCGATTATAATATTCAACTCGAAAAAGGGGAGAAGTGTTTGTATTTATACATTACTAATTATACTTCTAAAGATGGCGTTCCTGTGTCGTGGGCATATTACCGTTTGGCACAAATATTTCAGCATAAAGGCGATAAACAAAAAGCAATGGAATGGATTGATAAAGCTTTGGCGGAAAATATATTGAAACCTTTTAAAAAGAAAAAGGTGGAGATTTTGGCGATGTAGGTTTTATGCGTTACGCAAAAAATTTAGGAGTTTTTCGGAGTCTTGACGATTATCCCAAAACCCTATGATGATTATATTGAGTTGATTGATTTTGTATATAATAGAATAATGTCTCATTGAAACTGCTCTAATATTTTTAAAATATATTTTCTTTCCAAATTCAGGTTGTTTTTTGAGTAACTGAATACGTTCTCTTATGGCTAGATTTAGCTTTGTTGAATAGGACTTACTTTTATTCTTATTATTCCAATACTCAAAAATATGATCTCTTTGTCTTTTCGCTGTCTGCGTCCAAAAAACTTTTAATCCATCCATTCAGCATCTAATTTTTCTAAGTCAGATTCAGAAATAAGTTTCCCTTCATCAATATCTTTTTCACTCATCATTAACATTTCTAATTGATATGAATCTAAAACAAGTTTTTCTTCTGTTTCAGTTGAACTAAACAGGTTTTCTATCGTAGAAAGCAATTCTTCATTTTTAGTAATTAGAATTTGATCAATCAATCTATTTTTTATTTTATCCAAAGCCGTCATCTTCTATTTTTTATTAAAATTCGTGATTTTTATTGTTTCTACCAAACATTTAAAAGTAATATACTATTTGACGTCAGCGTGATTTTATTACTCCATCATCGCCACAACTCTCGCAGGCGCGGCAGAAGCACCCACAATTTTTAACGGAAATACGGCAATTTTAAAACCTGTATATGGAAGCGCGTCTAAGTTGACGAGTTGTTCCATATGACAATATTCTTTCCGTTGTCCGACCAAATGTGCTTCCCAAAATAATTCTGAGTTTCCAGTTTCTTTTGCTTTTTGTAACATGTATGGCAATGGTAAATCCCAGCCCCAAGAATCGATTCCCATAACTTTAATTCCTTTATCAATAAGCCATTCCGTTGCTTCGGCACTCATACCAGTTCCTATTTTGTGAAAATCTTTTGTGCCGTTATATTTGTCTCTTCCCGTTTTGATTAATACAATCATTTTGGGTTCAATTGTTAAGTTTTGTTCATCTAAAAAAGTAGTAATATCTTTTACTGTAATCGCATCAAAATCTACTTTGTGTTTCATATCGATTACAATTCCTTCGCCAAAACACCAATCGAGCGGAACTTCATCAATTGTTTTTGCTTTTTCGCCGTTTACAGTTGGTGAATAATGCCAAGGCGCATCAATATGAGTTGTGGAATGCACGCCCATTTTCTGAATCGTATCATCTGCCCAACCTGTAAATCCTTTCGGAAATAGCTTGAAAGGCAATCCTAAAACACGAATTAACCATTTAGCTTTTCGGTGTGGTTTATGCTTGATTTTTACCTTCATAAACCAAGGATCATTTTTGTTGTATTGAATTGGTTTGGATAAATCGATGATTTTCATGATTGTTATGTTGTTATTAGTTTCAATCAGTTTTCGTGCAGCATAGTTGTTATATTCTATTGCTATTTGATAAAATAGCGTGAAATGCCTTCTTGTATCGACCAGACTTCGTAATACTTTGGATCAACGGCAAATGCACCTTTTTTATCAATAAATCCGGCACTTCCATTTACTTTCACATACGCAAATCCATTTTTAAATGCCAATGCTGAATCGTAAATTGGCGCAATAACGGTTTTTCCATTTTTATCAATGTAGCCATATTTGCCATTGCTTGATTTGAAAACTGCTAGCTTTTCACTGAAATCACCTCGCCAAGTAGATTTTAAGTTTATAGGAATAATAATTTCGCCTGCGCTATTAATATATCCTGCTTTTCCTTTTTTTGTAACCATTGCCAATCCTTCTGAAAATTGGGTTATCTGATCGTATTCGAAATCTATTACGACTTCGTTTTTAGCATTGATAAAACCCCATTTTCCATTTTTCTTTGCCGCAGTTAAATTTTCTTTAAAATCATAACTCAGTTGATCGTAAATCAATGGAATTACTTCTTCCCCTTTTTTGTTGACAAAACCGCTTTTGTTTTCATTGGTCACATGCATGAATCCATTTGAAAAATAGCCAGTGACTTCATCGTATTTGGCTTTGACAATGATTTCGCCATTCATGCTTACGATTCCTTGTTTTGTATCTGCATCAATTATATCTAGATAAATTGCATTGCCATCATAGACAAAAGAGGCTTTGAGATGAATAGAATCGTGTAGTATTTTTTTTCCGTTGCCATCAACAATAAACCATTTATTATTTTTCTTTAGCGTAAAATAACTTTCGTCAGAAAATTGTATATCATCATATTCAATATCAGTTTTTAGCTTTCCTTCTCTGTTAATGAGTCCTAATTTATTATTTTTTGCAGCGTACCCAATACTATCTGTATACCAATATACAATATCATATGCTGGAAATAATTTTACGTTTCCTTTTCTGTCAACATAACCAAATGCGGAGTCTTTATATACATTTGCGTAGTTTCCGAAAAAATTGGAGCAATTCCGAAATGTTTTCCCAAACAATTCTTTTCCTTCAGTATTCACAAAACCAAACGTCCCTTTAGTTCTTCGTCCGTAGGATAGACAACGATCAATTCCATGAACTAATATTTCATTATGCGTTTTTTTAGTATTAGTGATTTCATTTTTAGGAGTTGAAACTACTTGTGAACCACAAGAATTCAATACGAGTATGAATACAAAGTAGATGTACTTTTTCATGATAAAAATAGTTTTTGTACAGTGTTGCACTTGGTTAAAATTACTTAGAATACTGAAATATACTACATTTTATAAAACCCAAGCTATAGTTTTGAATGTTGTTTTATGTTTAAAATCAAATATGTTTAGTCCAACTTAACTTTAACTCCCGAAAGTAAATAATCAGGATTATCCGTTCCGAAAGTTAAAAATAAATACAAATAGTTTTCATGAAATATTGGAGAAATAAATCCGCCTAAATGATCGGAAGTCCATTCGTATTCAGGATATTTATTGTGAATTGTCATTGGATTTACGATTAATGGACTTCGTTTGTCATGAATCCATTCGTTATTTTCGAGTTTCATTAAACCATATTCACGATTAAAAGAAGTTAAATATTCAGAAGGTAATTCTTCGCTTCCAAGCAATATATGCAACTCTGAATTGAACGTTATATAACTTGCATCATCTGCTTTCCCGTGAAGATAACCTGTTTCGATTTTCGCTTTTTGAATTATGTTTGAAGAAATAATTTCGTTGTTTTTATCAAATGCTTTTAGAATATTCTTTGTAGTAATTTCATGAATTTCTGATTCAATAAACTTTGCACTTCTTCGATGAAATAATACTCTAAAAACGCCTTTATGTTTTGTAATTGCCAACGGAAAACTATTTTGAGTTTCGCCTTGCCATTCAGGAATTTTGATTTCTTGTGGCGCTTGTACAATTTTTAATTCCTTGTTCAGAATCATATACGCGGATGTGTAGTTTCCGTTTGGTTGTTCTACGCCAAGTAAAACCAAAAAAGTGCCATCTTTCAATTCTAATGGATTTCCTGTGCTAAATACATTTCCTATCTTTTTTGCGAATGGAATTTGTTCCGAGCCGAGTATTTTTTCATCGTGAAACGTCCAATTTTCCAAATCAGCACTTGTCGCGTAATAAATGGTTCTTTTTTCATGTGCGCCAAAAATCACAGGCGTTAATAACACATAGTCATTTTCGGCTCTTTTAATGATTCCACCAGACTGAATGTAATTGATGTATTCGTCTTTTATATGTGTTGGATAGCTTTCAAATAATGGTTTGTTATTGATGATTTCATAATTGACAAACGGATTAAAAAACTCCAACGTTTCGCCTTCGTCCATATTGAAAAACCCTGAGTAGGTTTCGCCAAGCGTAATCCAACCAGAAGTTACATCAACATTTAAAATTTCAACAATCGTAGACGCTTCTTCGCTTTGCGTGATAAACCACGATTGATTTCCCGTGGCTTTTACTACTAAATTTTCAAGTGCAGTATAATTTGTTTTGATGCGATTATTTGCTTCATCAATAGCGATAATTCGAATCGGATTTTCTCGTGTAATATTACTTTCCGTATCTGAAATAAGGCAATTCGCAAAGATGTCATTCAAGTCTTGCGCTTTCAAAGACAAACTTGAAATAACAATACATATCAATACTATTTTTTTTATAGAAAATTCCATTTGCGAAAAGTTACTCAATGTAGTTATTTCTCTTGTATAATTGCTTATTATATCGTTTTGCTTCTATTAAAAATAATGAACCAACTGTAACTCCAAAAATTCCCCAATACAATTTACCTATTAACATAAAAATAATTCCTATAGCTATTACAATAATTCCAAGCACGACATTTAATTTTGCATTTTTGATTTTTTTACGATTCTGTTTTTTCAATTTTAAAGCATATGCCGAAGTTTTACCATTCCAATAGCACTTTATACATCTTCCATCCTCAAATTTGTGAAAACAACGATGACGATTGTATATCTGATGCGCACATTCAGGACATATATTTTTCATCTTAGAAGTCTTCGTATAGAATTCGCTTCCGCAAGTATTACATGTGTTAATTTCTTTGTTCATTGCTTACGGATTATCTATACGGCGGACCAGAAACCCAACCAACAATTGATTGACGAATTCCTTTTGTAATTGGCGTCACACGATGCATAATAAATGACGGAAAAATGATGATCGTGCCTTTTTTTCGTGGCGCAGCTACTATTTTATGATTAATCATAAATTGCAAATCGCCACCTTCATAATCATTTTCATCTGATAATTGAATGGTCATACTTAGTTTTCGTGCTGAAATTTCTCCAGGACCAAAATCCATATGCCAATCAAAAAAATCGCCTTCTGAATAGCGTGTCAGTTGTAATTCTTGGTGAAAACCTAATAAATCAAACCAATAGCGTTCATTATTACAGGTAATCGCAAGACTCGCCAATTTTTTATAAATCCAATCATTTTCTGGCGTATTGTCAATAAACATCACGGAACTTTTTCGCAATTCATCGTCATGTTTGTTTTCTCCTGCAAGTGTGGCTTTTATCGTTTTATCATCATCCCAAAAGTTGAGGATTCTATCTATTTCATGCGGAAGAAATAATCCTTGATAATATACGTATTCTGCAAAGTTGTGTTTCAGTGGAAGACCAAAAGAGTAGTTTATGGACATAATGGAATGACGGTTTTTCTTTGAGAAAACAAGATAGTTTAATTTTTTTAAATTTCAAGGTTAATGAGTCCTAAGCCTAGTGTTTTTCGGGAAATGATTTAGTTTTTTTCAACACTATTTCAATTGTAAAAAATATTTTAATTTTTTTTGTGACTTTACAATTTATGTTGTGTCATAACCAAAACAAAAAAATATTTGTATCACTATTTAATTTTTTTAATATGGCAGTAACAAAAGTAAATAAAGCGAATGATGTACGTAAAAAAGCTGAAGAATTAAAAGCTAAGAAAAAAGCATCACGTACTACAAAAGCAAGTTCAGTAGTAACAAAGTCCAACAAAAAAGGACCATCTATTGTATCTCAATCTAAAGTTAAGAAAAAATAAGCGTGCCTTAAATTAATTCAAAAAAAGCTATTTCACCTCGAAATAGCTTTTCTCGTTTATATATATGACCAATCTTTAAAAAACTTTCTATTTAAACAGCTATTAGTATGTCAGAACTAAACTTTATTTCTTCAAAATCTCCCAAAAGAAATTCTCAAAAGTCCAAAACTACTTTTATCTTTACACTTTAGAATTCTACAACTCATGCGAATACATTTTATAGCCATTGGCGGAAGTGCCATGCACAATTTAGCACTTGCGTTACACGCGAAAGGATATCAAATTACAGGAAGCGACGACGTTATTTTTGAACCGTCGAAAGGGCGATTGGACAAAAAAGGTTTATTGCCCGAAACATTTGGCTGGTTTCCAGAAAAAATCACGAAAGATTTAGATGCGATTATCTTAGGAATGCACGCAAAACCTGATAATTCGGAATTACTAAAAGCGCAGGAATTAGGTGTAACTATTTATTCGTATCCAGAATTTCTATACGAGCAATCCAAACACAAAACGCGCGTTGTTATTGGCGGAAGTCACGGAAAAACAACGATAACTTCGATGATTCTTCATGTGTTGAGTTATCATGATATTGCAGTCGATTATATGGTTGGTGCGCAATTAGAAGGTTTTGAAACGATGGTGCATCTTACAGAAGAAAATGATTTTATCATCTTAGAAGGTGACGAATATTTATCATCTCCAATTGATCGTCGCCCAAAATTTCACTTATACAAACCAAATATTGCACTACTAAGCGGAATTGCGTGGGATCATATCAATGTATTTCCAACGTATGAGAATTATGTGGAGCAGTTTCAAATCTTTGTAGATTCTATTACCAAAGGCGGAAGTATCAATTACAATGAAGAAGATGCTGAAGTTGTTCGAGTCGTGGAAGCTTCTCAAAATCCAATTCGTAAATTAAGCTACAAAACACCAAATTATACGATTGAAAATGGCGAAACGCTCTTAGAAACGCCAGATGGTTTTATGCCAATTGAAATATTTGGAAAACATAATTTAAATAATTTGGCAGGTGCAAAATGGATCTGTCAACATATTGGAGTCGATGAAGAAGATTTTTACGAAGCAATTTCAACATTTAAAGGTGCAAGCAAACGGTTGGAAAAAATTGCCGAGCACAATTCTACGGTAGTGTACAAAGACTTTGCACATTCGCCAAGTAAAGTAAAAGCAACTACAAATGCTGTAAAAGAACAATACGCAGACCGAACTGTTTTTGCATGTTTAGAATTACACACATACAGTAGTTTAAATGCCGAATTTCTAAAAGAATACAAAGGTGCGTTAGATGCGGCTGACAAAGCTGTCGTTTTCTATTCGCCACACGCGGTTCAAATAAAGCAATTGGAGGAAGTTTCTGAGGCACAAATCGCGGAAGCTTTTGAGCGTGATGATTTAATTATTTACACAGATCCAGCAGCATTTAAAAAATATTTATTCAGTCAAAACTTAGATGAAACTGCTTTGTTATTAATGAGTTCAGGGAATTATGGTGGACTCGACTTTGAGGAATTTAAACAGCACATACACTAAATTATAAAAAGACACGTTCTGAAAACAGACCGAACCAATTAAAAACAACGACTATACTTCATAATTACTTTTTATAAACAATTAAAACCAATAATTATGAAAAATTACCTCGTGCTAGCATGTCTAGTAGTTACCAGTATTTCCTGTTCCACAGACGACAACACAATTCCTGAACCCGAAGAAAATTTCTATGCTTTAACCGTTGGAAACTCCTGGGTTTATGAACATCATCGCAGAGAAAACATACAATCCATTATCTTTAATAATACAGGAGTTATTGACTCTGTAAAAATTGTGGGTACGGAAATTATCAATGATAATGAATTTTATAAATATCGAATTAGAACTTCTGGAAATGAAAACAACATCGCTTTTTGTTCACCTAATGGAGAGCGCTTTGAATACGTAAGAGATTCTATTGGATATCTTATAGATGAATACGGAAAAGTAAAATTTTCAAGAGAAGACGATCAAGAGTTCTTGTTAAGAGAAGATTCTTTTTTAAATCTATACACAGCACGTGGAGAAAACAATGAAATAATCTCAACAACTGCTGGTGATTTTGATTGTGAATACATGAAAATATATGCAAAGCAACCTCAAACTTTAGAATTATTTCCAGCACTTGATAAATATCATTTTGCAGAAGGTGTTGGGAAAGTTTTCAATACGGTATCATTTTCTAGTGAAGATATACACAGAATGGAACGTCGTTTAATATCGTATAACGTTCAGTAAATTAGTATTTTAAGATTATCTGAATATTTACAATGAGTTTGATAAAACGCTATTCGAAGTACGCTGAGCGGAGTCGAAGCGTTATTTCTTTAAAATACCATCAATGAAAGCCGTAACATCCTTGCGGCTTTTTTGTATCAATACATCTTTGGCAAGATGTGTGTCTTTGGACAATTTATCTTGTGATAACTTAAATTTTCCTTCCCAAGAAGTAATTTCTAACTTAACACCTATAATGTAATCTGCAAGCGTTTGTGCTCTTGGATTTTTTTCGTCTAAAACATACGGATTTTCTGAAGTTTCCAAAACAGAAGTCATGTGTGCAATAGAAGCGAGTACGTCGTCATTATTGGGAATTCGTGTGGCTTTCGCCGAAACATGCACTTTCACGTAGTTCCATGTCGGAAACTGTGTTGTGCTATACACGTTTGGAGAAATATAGCAATTAGGTCCGTGAAATATCGCTTGCGCGGGAATTCCATTCTGTAACAATTCCACATGCGGATTAAACTTATCGATATGACCAACCAATTTTCCAAATTCGCCATAAGTTTCATCATAAATTAATGGAACATGTGTCGTGAAAATTTCGCTGTCTTTCGCAGAAATTAAAGTCGCTAGCGGAAATTCTTTAATCGTAGCAATAATATTTTTGAAATCAGTTTCCTGATGATGTTTTGGTGGATAGTTCATATTAAACACCAAACTGATTCAAATGATGATCCAAATGCTTATACTGCATTTTTCCCCATTGCTCGTGTGTAAACTTACCAAACAATGGATGTGCAGGCCATTCTTTTGCTTCTTTCTGTCCATGAAATGTAGTGATCAACTCCAATAATTTCACTTTCTCAGTTTCTACTTCTTTATCTTCTCGTACCACAAAATCGCGGACTGTTGGCAAATTTTTACTCCAAGGTTTCTCATTATACATAACCGGTTTGTACAATTTAAAAACCAAACGTTTCATAAAACCTGGTTTTTTTCCGCTCAACGTTCTTTTTTGTAATGCAACTTCCAACGGCATTTGGCAATGTGTACACATTTGTCCAACAGACATTTTTCCCCAAGAAGGTGTTGATGTTGAAGTTAAATTCTCAATTCTACTAACAATCTCGGAATGTGCGGAAGCATCAAATAATGATTTCATGAAGTTCTATTTTTAAGTTTTTTTGATAAGATATAAACCGTAAACAAAAAAATGTTTCGGGATGAAATAAAGGTACTGTAATCACAGTTAACATGAAAATAATTCCAAATAAATAACGCTTATATGCTTTTTTCAACGCTTGTGAATTCCTGACGATTTTCTTCACTAAAAAACTTAGTTTTATCATAATTTGATACATAAATGATATATTTTTTATGGAACTTGTTCTTTTTCTGAAGTATAGAAAAGATTTTGCGTTAAAAATTTTCGAACCCACAACATTCCGAAATCTAAGTTTTCAATCAAAGATATTATATCTTTTGGGGAATACTTAGAAAATAATTCTGAATTGTTGATTGCATGTTAAATATTATAACAATCTGTTAAGCATGAAAGTCAATTAATAATTTTTTTTAAAAGCTACTACTATTCAGAATAAGTTGAAGTTTGTTCCAAAAAAATCATTTTTTAAATATTTACTTCTATTTCGTGTTTTTTTCCTGTATAAATTTATGAAATCATTTAAAAAAAGCTAAAAAACAAAACATAAGTATGAAAAGTTGTGGATTTCTTTCAATTTATATTTTTACGTGAGTAGTCACAAGGAAAAGAAATTAAAAGACCTATTTGATTTCGGATCCAGTAGTAGATTTGAACCTACAGTAGTTACAAGTATAATAAGGATTTCAAGAAAGTTGAAGCCTTTCTTGTTTTTGAATGTCGCCTTCTAATATGGAATAGCGATATTTAGTACTCCAACTCTGTGAACAGTTAAGCGCTAAACTGCATGCCCATTTACCTGTTGTTTTCCTGTAGAACAAGGGTAAGTTAAGTGAGATGCGCTAAAGTGCATAGTTTTAACTGTTTTTGAGATCAATAAAATACACATCAAATTTGCAACGGTATGATTCAGAACGTTAATTTTCGAGTAGTTTTATATGTGGAAGAAAAGTTAAAATACGCATTGCTGCTCTAACAATGTAATAGGCTAACCAATTCTTTAACTTATTGAAAACACTTATTTTCTTTTTAAGATTAGTAAAGGTAATTTGATTGGATTTTTCTATTACATTTTCAAAATCTTTTAGAAGAGTTGTTGCGAAAATTTGAGAATGTATTTCAACATTCATTTCTATACTGCCGTAACAGCTAAGGTCATTGAGGTTAAATGAACCTATTGTGGACCATTTGTTATCCACCACAGCTGCTTTACCATGTACTACAGAATTATCCCACTCATATATTAATACATTTTGTTTTAAAAATAATGAATATAAATATGAGGTTGCGTTACGTATTAAAGGTACATCACTAATTCCTGCTAATATTAGCGTTACTTTCACTTTCCTTTTACAAGCCTCTATAATGGCATTGGTTAGTCTTTTTCCTGGCAAAAAATAAGAGCTAACAATGACTATTTCTTTATTGGCTTGATTGATAGAATTCGTGTAAGCGTCACATACTTCTGTTTTGTTTTTAAGCCAATCATTTTGTCTAATACCAACAAGTGTTTTCCCCGCAGAATGTAATACGGTTTTTATTTTTTTTGAGCTTCCGTCTTTAAAAAAATAATCGAGACATAGTTTTTGTAAATCTTGCGCAGCTGGGCAATCTAATTTTATAGCATAATCTAGCCAAGGCTCATTGTCTTTTTCCCCATGGTATTTATTTCCAATATTTATTCCCCCTATCATTGCAGTTTTTGCATCAGCCACAATTACTTTGTGATGCATTCTTCTTCCTAAATAAAAATTATTCAGAGAGAATAACGATGAGAAAAGTCGAAAAAAGATTCCGCTCTGTTGCAAATCTTGTATAAAATCATCAGTAAGAGATGCACTACCGTAAGCATCTAACAGTATATAAACTTTCACATTTCGATGTGCTGCTTCTTTTAAACAACTTGCTATATCCTTTCCTGTTTCATCATTTTCAAAAATGTAAGTTTGTAAATGAATCTCTTCCTTTGCATTTTTAATAATTTCTTTCATTTTAATGAAATATTCGTCGCCAGAATGTATCAGTGTTATATTTTCATCTTCCTTAAAAAGCATATTTAAAATTTTATTTATGTTTGTTTTCTTCTACCAATACATGTTTCATCTCTAGAAAATATAGTATTTGCTTTTAAAATCATTATTTATTCATTTTTTTGAGATTTAAGGAAGGTAAAATCAACCCTAGAGTTAGTAAAATAATCGCTCCTGCAATTATAAATGGATAATAGAAGCCACCTGCAATTAACCACGTTCCAATAACTGGACCCAAAATCTGACCAATGCTATTTGTGGAACTCTGTATGGATATATTTTGTCCTGTATTTTCCTTTGAAATTAGCGAAACTGCTGAAAGCAAGTTTGGTGTTACCATAGCACCACCAGCTGCAAATACTATAATCAAACCATACACCACAAATTCATTCTTAAAAAAAGGAAAGCTAATTAAGGATATACCAACTATTAATAATCCTAAAGCAATCTGGTTTTTTGCAGATAAGACCTTTTCTCCGTAAGTAGCGAAAACTGGCTGTAAAATAGCCATAACCGATCCGCAGAGCATAAAGCCAATTCCTACTTGGGTGCTATTAAACGCCAATTCGTCTTTGCCGTATATTGAAAATACTGTTTCAAATAAGGTTACTATAAATTGCATCACAAACGAAAGCATTAATAATACTATAAAATATTTACTAAAAGAGTGTCGTAAACTTATTCTATTGGTAGTAGACTTATATTCTCGGGTTGTATTTTGAAGCCATTTCATTATGATAAGCAATACAACCAATCCCAAAAAGGCTACAAAAACAAAAGGAACAGAAAACTGGTTAAGATGTAGTTGTCCAAATGAATATTCTAAATGTAAATCTGTTTGCGATAAGAAACCTCCAATTACAGGACCAAAAATAAGACCTGAGCTAATGGCTACTCCAGACCAGGCCATAATTTTTGTTCTTCGTTTTTCTGAAGTGATATCACTTAAATAGGCGTTACTAACTGGAATAACGGACGACGTGAATATCCCACCAAATATGCGTGCTACATATAGCATTGTCAATGATGTAGCAAGACCAGTAAGTAATTGCATTATTACAAAACCAATAAGACCTACTATTATAATGGGTTTACGACCGTATTTATCCGATAGTTTTCCCCATACCACAACAAATAGCAATTGAAATAGTGGATAAATACTTGTCAATAAACCAATATGGAAGTTGATAAGGTCAGGATCGAGATTGTCTTTTAATGCCAACCTTTCTGTGTAATAGGGAAGGGTAGGTAATAAAATACCATACCCTAACATCACTACAAATAAGCTCAACAAGATTAAAAATATCCTATTGAGTTTTTCTTTCCTCTCCATTATTTTTTACCAATTTTACGCTTTAATAATTGCGCATTAATAGCTACAATAATGGTGCTTAAACTCATAAAGACAGCTCCTAATGCTGGTCCTAAAACAAAGCCTGAAGAATATAGAACTCCAGCTGCTAATGGAATGGCAACTACGTTATAACCAGTTGCCCATATTAGATTTTGAATCATTTTATTGTAAGTAGCTTTTCCAAATAAAATTAAGTTGGCAATATCCTGCGGATTACTATTTACCAAAATAATATCGGCAGTTTCAGCAGCAATATCAGAACCAGACCCTACTGCAATTCCAACGTTGGCTTGCGCCAATGCAGGCGCATCGTTTACACCATCACCTGTCATAGCAACAAATTCACCTTTATTTTGAAGGTCTTTTACAATTTCCACCTTTTGATGTGGCAATACCTCTGCAAAATAACCATCTAAACCAAGTTTATCACTAACAGCTTTTGCAGTTTTCTCATTGTCACCAGTAGCCATAAATACTTTGATGTTGTTCTTTTTGAACACTTTTATGGCGTCAGCAGATTCTGGTCTTATTTCATCGGCAAGAGCAATATATCCTGCCAATTTTCCATCAATCAAAACAAAAACCACAGTTTCGGCAGCATCACTGTAGGCATCTTCTGGAATTTCTATTTTTTCATCCCTCAAATAACCTGGACTCACCACTTTAATTTGTTTTCCTTCTACTTTAGCCTCTACACCTTTTCCAGTAATTGAGTTGAAATTTTCAGGTTTAGGAATAGATAAATTATCTGCCTTTACCTTTTTAATAATTCCAACGGCAATTGGGTGTTCTGAACTTTGTTCTAATGCACTTGAAAGCCTCAAAATTTCTTGAGATGTATAAGCCTTATTTACAGATTCAATTCGTGTAACCCCAAAATCTCCTTTAGTAAGGGTTCCTGTTTTATCGAATAACAAGACTGATATTTTTCGCGATTCCTCAAATGCAGTCCTATTTCTAATTAATAAGCCGTTTTGAGCTGAAACTGCTGTTGATATGGCAACCACAAGTGGAATGGCAAGACCTAAAGCGTGTGGACAAGCAATGACCATAACGGTAACCATTCTTTCCAATGCATATACAAAAGGAAATCCTAACATGAGCCAAACCGCTAATGTTCCAAAACCAATAGCTAATGCAATGTATGTCAGCCATTTTGCAGCCCTATCCGAAAGGTTTTGCATTTTAGACTTTGTTTTCTGTGCTTCCTCAACCATCGTGATTACTTTGTTGAGGTAGCTGTCTTTTCCTGTATGTTCAACTTTTACTTTTAGTGTGCTATTACCATTTACCGAACCACCAATTACTTTATCCTTTTCTTCTTTTTTTACTGGTTTAGATTCCCCTGTGAGCATTGATTCGTTTAGATAACTAGAACCTTCTACAATAATACCATCAGCTGGAACTTTCTCTCCAGGCTTTACCAATATCACATCATCTTTCAACAAATCTTCGAGTGAAATATCTTCAATAGTATTGTCTTTTACTCGATGTGCTTCGGCGGGCATCATACTTACTAAAAGTTGCAATGCTTTTGATGCACCAAGTACACTCTTCATTTCAATCCAGTGTCCAACGAGCATAATCGCTATAAGCGTTGCCAGTTCCCAGAAAAAATCGACACCAGGCAAACCAAAAACTGTGGCGGAACTATAAAAGTAAGCGACACTTATTGCCATAGATATAAGAGTCATCATACCAGGAGCACCCTTTTTTATTTCTGACCAAAAACCTTTTAAAAATGGCCAACCACCATAAAAATAGACCACAGTAGAAAGTGCAAAAAGTATATATGGGTTACCTGGTAAAAGAAATTCGTAGCCAAAAAATTCCTGAATCATTGGTGACAAGAATAATATCGGAATGGTAAGGATGAGAGTGACCCAAAACCGTTTCCTAAAGTCGGCAATCATCATTTTATGATGGTCGTGCCCAGCCATTCCCATCGGTACATTGCCGTCATGATTGGAATGATCCATTTTAGAATGATCTTCTTTTTTGTGTTTCATCTTTGAATGATCCATTTTAGAATGGTCCATTTCTTCGTGATTTTGGTGTTCGTGATTTTCCATTAGTGTTTTGTTTAAGTATTATCGTAATTTTTCAATCTTCTTTATTTATAGATCATTGTAAAATAACTACCATCTTCTTCGGTAAATTTCTGGAAGGTCAATAAAGCATTTTTATTCAGTTTTTCTGTCACCGTATAATTGAGTTGTTTAATCCTAATTCCCAACACATAGGCTTTGATCTTAATTTTCGATTTAATAGCGTTATTATCTGGTTGAACAACCAATTCGCGGTTATAAATCTTGATACTACTTTTTGAACCAAAAAAGTTTAACAAGCCCGAGTCAAAACTCATTTCCAATTCAATATCCTCTAGATTTTCCAAATCGTATAACTCTTTAAATTTTTCAGAAGTGGTATTGATTTCGGTTTCCTTTGATTTTGGGTTGGAAAACGGAAATGCCATTACCATTATACTGGCTTCATCTGGCTTACATCGATAGGTCGTTGTGTATTTGTCGGTAGCTTTTTTGTCTTTGTCAAACAATTCTGTGATTACCTCAATTTCATAATATCCATTTTTATCGATAACTTTTCCAGATTCAAAAGTTTGTTTGTTTAAAAAAGCACCTTCTTCATCAAAATTTTCCCGAACTACAATTCTACCCGAAATCTGCCCAATGAGCATTTCAGTTTGTCCATTCATCGTGAGGTTGAATAGGATAAAAAATAGTATGAAGCTTTGCTTAATCATATATGGTGCATTAACTTCTTAACTTCTTTTGCCATAATATCGCTCAAATCAATAGCATTTGAAGGATGCGGAATGGTATTACAAGTTACTATTTTTTCCGCTCCCGAATCCAATAAATCCTGATAGGCATTACCCGAAAAAACTGCGTGAATACCAACGCATATAGGTGGTTTCATTCCTGCTTTTTTTAGGTGTTTCACAGTCTCAATCATTGTGCGTGCAGTTGAGATTATGTCATCTACTAAAATAGGTGTGGCGTTTTTATATTTTTCCACATCTGGAACCGAAACCTCTACATCACGATCACCGTGACGCACTTTTTGCAACACAGTAAAAGGTACTCCTGCATTTTTGGCAACTTCCGATACCCATTGCTCACTTTCAGAATCGGGACCTATAAGTACTGGGTTTTCGATGTTTTCCTTTATCCATTCTGAAATAGCATTGGCTGCGTGAATGACTTTGTTTGGGATGTGATAAACTTCGCCCAAAGAACTTATTCTGTGCAAGTGAGGGTCAACTGTGGTAATGCTATCGGCGAAACCTGAAATCAATTTTCCGAAGAAACCAGAAGTAATGCCTTCGCCTTCATTAAAAACTTTATCCTGCCGCATATATGCCAAATAGGGTGCTACCAAACAGGTACACATAGCTCCGAGCGATTTTGCCGTATGGCTCAAAAAGTAGAGCGGTAACAATTTTTCGTCTGGTTCGTGCAAGGTGCAGACCAATACGACACATTTATCCTTTACGTCAGATAATATACGTGTATAGGATTCTCCATCAGGGAATTTTCGAAACGTAGCTTTGCCGACTTCGGCATCCATTTTCATTGCCAAAAGTTCTGTGAGTTCTTCGTTTCCAGGAAGACTGAATAATATTGTTTTCATAGTATGTTTTTAAATTATGGTTATAATATCGTTGTGGTTGTTTTTATACTCCATAGCATAATTAAGTTCGCCTTTGGATTCTGCATAAAGCGTGTACAGCAATTGGTCTTTTTCAATTTTGTCGTTTAAATGGACATTCAGTGAAATTCCTGCCGATTTAGATTGAGGTGCACCTGAAAGCTTGGCGAGTTTTGCAATCTTTCTATTATCTATTCGGTCTAAAACTCCAGGTTTTTCTGCTTTAATTTCGATTTTATAGGGCGCTAAAACAGGTTTTGAAAAGCGACCTTGTGCTTTACAAATGGTGATAAATTTTTCATAAGCTTTTCCAGATTCGATTACTTTCTGTGCAGTCTCTCTTCCTTTTCCTTTTTCAACTTTTCCAGAAAGTTCCAATAATTCCCCTGCCAAAAACAACGCTCTTTCCAATAGGTCTTTGGGTGCATCAGCTTCATTTTTTAAGACCTTTAATATATCGATGGCTTCTAATGTAGGACCAATACCTCTTCCAACTGGTTGCGTACCATCTGTAATCACAACTTTCACTTTTAGACCAACAGCTTTGCCCACGGTTTCCATATGTTCTTTCAATTGCTGTGCGGTTTCCGCACTGCGTACCTTGGCGGTTTCTCCCACAGGAATATCAATAATAACATGTGTGGATCCTGCCGCCGCTTTTTTTGAAAGTACCGATGCTATAAGCTGCCCTTCACTATCAATATCAAGGGCTTTTTCAATTTTTATCAGCACATCATCTGCGGGACTTAATTGAGCCGTACCGCCCCAGACAAAACATCCACCTTCTTTTTCGACTACAGCTTTTATTTCTTCCAAAGAAAGCGTCACATTGGTCATTACTTCCATAGTATCTGCCGTACCTGCTGGCGAAGTGATGGCTCGCGAAGAAGTTTTTGGCATTGTAAGTCCGTAAGCAGCAACGATGGCAACTATCAATGGCGTTGTTCTATTGCCAGGTAATCCGCCAATACAATGCTTATCTACCACAATTTCTTTGTTCCAATTCAATTGCTTCCCAGAAGCGATCATTGCTTTGGTAAGGTCGGATATTTCATTTATATCCATGCGGTCACCAGCGCAGGCAGTTATAAATGCGGAAAGATGGATATTGGAATAATTGCCTTCAACGATATCGGTTATAATTTCGCTATAAGCGTTATAATTCAGTTTTTGATTATAGATTTTTGCCCTTACGTGGCTTAAAGACTCAATAGGTTCTAAGTGTGAAACATATAAGGTTTCATTTTCGGAAACGTTCAGTTTTTTTGATGCAGCATCCGATAGTCCAATTTCATTGGGCATCAGAATATCTGAATTTAAAATATTGAGACTTGCAACTATCGAGGTGCTTGTATTGGATATTCTAATTCGGGTCAATGCTTCAAAACCTTCTGAAATACAGACGTGACAATCTTCCCGCATATACACCACATTCTCATTTTGCGTATAGATTCCGAGATGTTTGTATTTTAATATATTTGAGTGTTGTTCCATATCTTTCTGAATTATTAAGGTTTTGTGATTTATTCTATTTCTTCAATAGTGTACAATTGTGGTATTTGAGCATCCCAACCATAGGTTTCTTTAATGCCTTTTTGAAGTGCTTCAGCACCTTCATTTTCGCCGTGAACTATAAAAATCCGTTCGGGTTTGTTTTTTATCTTACTCATCCAATCCATAAGCTCTTTGTGGTCAGCGTGTGCCGAGAGACCTTCAATTTCAGCTACCTGCATTTTAAAAGGCACCCATTTTCCGTACACTTTTAGTTCCTTTTTGCCTTCCAGCAATTTTCTGCCACGAGTTCCTTCAGCTTGATAACCCACAAAAAGCAATGTATTATTAGGGTTTTGCGCCTGTGTTTCAAGATAGTTGAGCATTCGGCCACCTGTAAGCATTCCGCTTCCTGCAATCACGATTTTTGGTTTATTATCAGTACGTAGTTCCATAGTTTCACGATAACTGCTTACGACAGTAAAGTGCGAACACATTTCATCACATTCATTGTCTTCTAATCTGTGCCAATCTCTCGTGCGATGGAACAGCTCCAATACACTAGCTCCCATAGGGCTATCCATTATCATTTGTACTTTTGGTATTTTGTTCTCCTTGAGTAATTTCCAAAAAATAAGCATCATCAGTTGAGCACGTTCTACCGAAAAACTTGGAACAAATAGGCTGCCGCCTCTATTAACGGTGTCTTTTACTAATTTTTCAATCTGCGGTATAGCTTCCACTTCATCAGGATGAAACCTTCCGCCATAAGTGGATTCGATAAAAAGAACATCTGCCTTTTTTGGTTTTAAAGGTGGATACAATAGTAAATCGTTGGTTCTTCCAATATCTCCTGAGAAGACAAAGCGTTTTCCGTGTACATCCAACTCGATGTAAGTAGCACCAAGAATGTGTCCGTTATATTGAAATCGAGCCCTGATGCCATCAAACAATGGAATCCATTGTGCTTGTGGAACGCCTTTAAAATGTGGAATGGTCTTTTCAACATCTTTTAAATCGTATAGTGGTTCTGCTGGGCTATGCTTTGAATAACCTTCCTTATTGGCGCGTTCGGCTTCCTGTTCCTGTATTTTACCACTATCATTAAGTATGATTTTTGCGATGTCCAACGTTGGGTTAGTGGCATAAATAGGGCCGTTAAATCCTTGTTTTACTAACCTTGGCAGATATCCAGTATGGTCCAAATGGCCGTGGGTTAATAATACTATATCAATCTCTGAAACTTTTACTGGCGGATATTCCCAGTTTTTAAGGCGTAATTCTTTTAACCCTTGAAAAAGTCCGCAGTCAATTAGTATTTTTCTATCTCCGGTGTCCACTAAATATTTTGAACCGGTTACTGTACCTGCTGCGCCCAAAAAGTGGATGTTTATTTTATTATTTTTCATTTGTAATTATTTTTATGTCGTTATACCTATTTTACACCAATAGGACATCCACCAGTTAGTTGCTACCACAACAAGAAGGGGCGTTAACTTGGTCTTTTTCAGTTGTGGATAAAGCCACGACTTCCTTATATAAACCGTGGAAATCTTTTTTAATAAGATGTGCTATGTTTTTGGCAGCTTTTGGGTCGGTACTTACCATCTCCAATACTGTTTCAAATGTCTCTTCTAGCAATTTTGTGTCATCTTCCAAGGCTTCGTAAAATGGTTCGAAATCTATACTGTTCTGTTGTTGCAATGCATCCGTTTTCATAAGTTCTTTTTTAAGATTGTTAAACTTTTTATCTTTAATCGTTAAGTGCTTTTACATAGTGCTTCAGAATCTTCTAAAATCTTTTTGTGTCTTTTTTTATCAATTCCTATTTGCTTTAGTAACGAAGGATTTTCGTGAAGCTCTTTGCAGAGTACAATGCCTTTATCTAATAGCTTTGTTTTTTCGGCTTTGGTCATAGTTGTTAAAGCGGTTAGTGGGTGTAAGCCAGACTCATCTATTCGTTCTTTAAGCCCATTTCCCTTTGGATAATCCCAACTTGTCAATAACATTCCAACACATTTTCCATATTGTATCGCATCTTTTGTAAATCGCGTATTCGTGTACACACCTCCTTTATGAAGTTTAGCTTCGTGGCCTTTTTGACGTTCCCATTGTTTCTCAACATCCAAAAATCTTGAGTGGATATATAATGGAATTTTCACATTACAAAATCGTCCTTGGTCGCTATGATATTTACATTCAATCATGTAATGTTTGTTATCTTTTTGCGCTATCACATCTATTTCGTGCTGCACACAATTACCTTGTACAATCACGCCAACCTCTGTTGTATACCCTTCGTGCGCAAATAGTTTTCCCACCAGCTTTTCAAAAGGAAAACCAGTAGGTCCCAATTCCATCAAGGCTTTTTTGAGTTTGTATTTTGAAGCACTCACCCGTGATTTGCCCTTAAGCATTTTAAATGCCATTTTATAGATTTTTTTAGTAGTAATTCCATCATATAATTGGTCTTGAACTTGTTCAACTATTTGCTTAATCAATTCTTCACTTGCTTGGGAACGTCTTAAGGAATTGATGAGTTTGTAAACGTCAAATGGGACACTATCCCCCGAATATTTCACTATGTTTATTTCGTTTTCCATTGATTAAATATGAATTGTCATTACAGGTAAAGTTGAATGATTGGTCACACCTTCTGCGATGCTTTTAGAAAATAGGTTTAAAAACCCTGTTTTGCCGTGGGTAACCATCGTTATTAAATCCACAGGCTGTTGTTTTACAAACGTATTGATGCCCGTTTCTACGGAAGGCTCGTTATAAACTGCCATTGAGAAGTTTTTTAAATCAGGAAATTTTTGCAATAATTGTTTAATTGGATTTAAACCAAGCTCAATATTATTGAAGTCTGTCTCGGTATTAATACGCAATAAGTGGATTCGAGCTTCGCATTCATTAGCAATGGAAATTACCTGCTTAAATGCATTGGTAATATCTTCTTTGAAGTCTGAAACGAATACGATATTCTTAAAGGGAAATGTTACTTTTTCGTCTTTTACAACAATCACAGGTGCATTGGCCTTTCGTACAATTTTCTCTACATTACTTCCCGTCATTTCCCTGATAACACCATTGGTGCCAGTACTTCCGGTGATGATAAAATCGTGATGAAAATGGCCTGAATGTTCCAAAATATCAGCGTGTCCTGCATCATATTGAAGAAACGTACGGCATTTCAAACCTTCACGCTCAGCTATTTTTTCCAACGCTCTCAAAGCCTCTTTGGCTATACCTATTTGCTTTAATGTCTCTGGATACCTTTTTTCTTTTAATTTATCCAATTTGACCCAATTTACAGGGGTTTTCATTAGGTGTAAAAAGTGAATTTCAGAATTATATAGTTTGGCCATTTCAATACCTAGTAGTGCTGCTTTGTCACAATTTTTAGAGAAATTAGTGGGTATTAGTATATTTTTCATTTTATATGGTTTTATAAGTTATTTTATTTAATCGATCGTAATCTCATTTCCAGACAGTGTTTGTTTTTCAAAACAGTCCAAGTTGTATATAGTCGTTTCTGCAATATTTGTCAAAGCCGTTTCAGTTAAAAAGGCTTGATGGCTCGTTATTAAGACATTATTGAAAGTCATTAAGCGGGCAATGACATCATCTTGTAATATATCTTCGGAATGATCTTCAAAAAATAGACCTTCCTCTTCCTCATAAACATCCATACCGAAATATCCAATCTTACTTGATTTCAGTCCTTTGATAACTGCTTTGGTGTCTACCAAACCACCACGGCTGGTGTTGATTAGCATTACACCCTTTTTCATTAGTTTAATGTGTTTGTCATTAATCAAATGCCTTGTTGAAGGCATTAAAGGCACGTGTAGGCTTATAATATCAGCCTGCTCGCAGATGGTTTCACAATCAGTATATCGAACACCGTAACTATCTATCAAATGTTCATCTTCAATTAAATCTTGAGCAATAATTTTACAGCCAAAACCATGAAGTATTTTTACAAATACAGCCCCTATTTTTCCTGTTCCAATAACACCAACAGTTTTTCCGTTAAGATCAAATCCTGTAAGTCCGTTTAATGAAAAATTTTGTTCGCGAACCCTATTATGGGCCTTAACTATTTTTCTGTTTAAGGCTAATATCAGGGCGAGCGCATGTTCTGCAATCGCATAAGGCGAATAGGCTGGAACACGAGCTACTTTTATTCCTAATTCTGACGCTTTTTTTAAATCAATATGATTGTAACCTGCTGTACGAAGTGCTATATATTTAATGTCTAAAGCAGCAAGTTTTTTAAGCACTTTACTTGAAGCATCATCTCCAGTAAATATGCTAATAGCTGTAGAACCAGCAGCGAGTATAGCTGTTTCTTCTGATAACCGCGATGTAAGCATCTTTAAGTTGTGGTTGTCATTATTAGCCTTTATAATATAAGGTTCTTCAAATTTGTGGGTGCTGAATACCGTTGTTTTCATTTATTTTATTTTTTTACTATTTAACTTGTCCACGAGCGGAACAGAATATATATAACCCCTACTACGATAACACTTCCAAAAGCAAGCATTACTAATTTCCCAGCAAGTTTTGAGCCTTTGAAAAAGGCAATTCCTAATTTGACAACCATATTGCTAATAGTTGCTGTTATAATAACATTTGTTGCTAGTATCAATTTATTATCTATGGAAGCAAATTTTGACATATTAATGGTTATTGCATCGGTATCTGCTAAACCTGCTATTATTGCCGAGTAGTACAAACCGCTTTCACCAAAAAATTTATTTCCATAAAAAACAGCAAAAAGAATGACTACATAAATACCTCCAAAACCGATGGCGTTCCAGATGTTAAGTGGGTTCCCTAATTTGATATCGGTTTTTGGTCGATCAGAATCCTTTTTTATTAAGATAAGTGCACTTATTAGGCATATTAAGGTAAGCAGACCAAACGGTAGCGCTAAATACTGCAATAAGGAATTGTTGAAAATATAGGCCAATACGGCAAGTCTTGGGAACATTATAGCTGAAGCAATTACAATACCTGCAGCATATTGTTTTGAAAGTTCTGGTGATTCTTTACTTCGTGATGCATAGATCCAGGCTACTGCGGTACTGGAAATAAGACCACCTAAAATAGCCGTTAGCAGAATACCGCGTTTAGAACCGACGTATTTAACCAAAAAGTAACCAATAAAGTTTAAAAAAGATACAATAACTACTATTGAACCAATTTCAAAGGGATTTAATAAACCTTCAGACCCATAATCTTTGTTAGGTAAAAATGGCAATATTAAAAGGGCAATAATTGAGAATTTAATAAATGCGAATAATTCTTCGGAAGTAATATTTTGAATAAAAGAGCGAAAAGTTGTTTTAAGTGATAATAGCGTAACTATAATTACAGCGGTGGCTACTGCTTCTTTGTGTAAATGGTTAGAAACCATTACACCAAGGATTAGGGTAGCAAATAATGCTAAATTGGTTGTAATACCTGTCATAGTATGTTTTTGGACGATAGAAAGATGACTCAAAGCCAAAAACAATAAAAATGCAGCAGCAATAATAATGACTAACCAAGGTGTGTACAATACAGATAAATTTCCCAAAATGAATCCTACAATCGCGACTATCGGGAACGTGCGTATTCCTGCAAAACCTTGCTCGTCTTTTAATTTGTCATATTCCCTTTCCAAACCAAGAATAAGCCCAATACCTGAACTAATCAGAATACCGAGAATGAATGGGTTTATATTTTTTAAGGTTTCTATCATAATTATCTATTTGCTAAAAAGTTTTAACAATGCCTTTAACTCATCATTTACTTGATGCTGTTTGACGACTTCTTCAAAAGGTGTTAGGTGCAATTGGTTGTTTAAAACCCCTACCATTTTATTACTATTTCCATTTAATAATTGTTCAACGGCAGCAACTCCCATTCTAATCCCTAGCATTCTATCCATAGCAGAAGGATTTCCTCCTCGCTGCACGTGACCAAGCTTCGTTATACGTAAATCCACATTTATATTTAATTCTTTTATTTTTGATGAAACAAGTTCGGCTCCTATTTCATCGCCTTCAGAAACCACGACAAGAAAAGCATCTTCACTATCGTAATTTTTCACCTTATCCAATAGGTAAATAAAGTCTTTGCCGCTCTCTGGAATTAATATGGCATCCGCACCTGTGGTCAATCCAGAATGAAGGGCAATATAGCCGGAATCTCTACCCATAACTTCAACTATAAAAACCCGATTGTGTGATTCAGCGGTATCCCTTATTTTATCTATGTTTTCAATGGCGGTATTTACTGCGGAATCAAAACCCAGTGTATAATCTGTACCAGAAATATCATTGTCGATGGTTCCAGGAATCCCAATAAATGGAAGGTCACATATTTCTGAAAAAGCCAATAAGCCTTTAAAAGTGCCATCACCACCAATGGCTATCAAGGCATCTATATTATTTGTGTGTAAGGTTTGTAATGCTTTTTTACGTCCTTCCAATTCCATAAAGCGTTTGCTTCTTGCTGTTTTTAGCATGGTACCACCTGTATGCGACAATTTTTGTAATTCGGGGGGTTTCAATGTTGTAAAATCTCCATCTATCAACCCTTCGTACCCTTTACGAATTCCAGTTAATTTTATACCATTTGCTTTAGCGGCTTTTGCTATTGCGTATAATGCAGCATTCATTCCAGGGCTATCGCCTCCAGAGGTGAAAACGCCTATATGTTCAATTTTATTCGTTCTCATCTGATAGTGTTATTTATAAATATTTTTTTCGAATTGCTAAAACCCTGAATGGTTTGCCAAACGAAATCTGCTTCTTGTAAAAAGAATTGATGATCTCCTTCAGTAGAAGTAACAATTTTTGCGTTTGTAAATACCTTCAATAAGCTTAAGGCATTTTCGAGAGGTGCAGTAGTGTCTTTTTCTCCGTGAATAAATAATACATCTTTATCTTTTATGTTTTTGACTAAAGCGAATACATCAGTTTTAAGAATTACTTCGTTCAATGAATAATAATAACTCTGCCAATGATGCTTTTGTGCATCTTCATATACATCATCAGTTAGGTTATTTGGTTTAAATGCACGTGACATAAAAATGGGATGTATCATACAGATATATTTAGAAAGCTTGCTGGTTGAAATTCTATCCACAAAAGAATGTGTGGACATAACTTGCTTAAATTCATCAGCATCTTTGTAAACAGGTATACTTACAAAAATGCCTGCTTTGAACCAATTAGGATGTTTCTCCAACAGAGCCAAAGAAATTATGGCTCCCATAGAATGTCCACCTATTATGATATTTCCATCATTGAATCCTTTCTTTTTAAGAATTATCTCAAGAGCTCGCAGTTGAACAGAAAGTGAATAATCACTTTTTGGTTTTGGCGAATTACCAAAGCCTATAAGATCCACCAAAAGAAGTTTATGTGTGGTTGTGATATTATCCATATCACGCTTCCAATAGTTTAATGATCCTGTTAACCCGTGTAACAAAACAAGTTTGTTTTCTCCAGAACCTACTATTTCATAATTCAAGAGCGTTTCGTTGGCATTATAGGCTGGTTGCTGACCAATCTTGTAATGCTGATAGCCAGCAATTGCGATTACTGGAATAATTATGAAAGCTATAATAATTGAAAGAATCATTTTATTTAAAAATTTAATAATCTAAGCAATACTAATGTTACTGTCTAAATAAACTCTTTGGACTAACCTCAATAATTGAACACCTTCAGCGAACGGTTTTTGAAACGCTTTTCTTCCCATAATCAAACCAGAACCGCCAGCTCTTTTATTGATGACAGCGGTTGTCACAGCTTCGGTTATATCTGATTCGCCTTTGGAACCTCCTCCTGAATTGATTAATCCTATTTTTCCCATATAGCAATTGGCAACTTGTAATCGGCATTGGTCAATGGGATGTTCTGTGGTAAGTGTTTTATACATTTCATCATCATATTTTCCAAATCCTATTTCTTTAAATCCGAAATTATTAGTCGGTAATTTTTGCTTGATGATATCTGCCTGAATGGTAACGCCCAAATGATTTGCCTGTCCTGTTATATCGGCAGCCGCGTGATAATCTTCTTTTTCAGTTTTAAAAGCTTCGTTACGGGTGTAGCACCATAATATGGTCGCCATTCCTAAATTATGCGCCTCTTGGAAGGCCTCGGCTATTTCTTTAAGCTGTCTGTTACTTTCCTCCGAACCGAAATAAATGGTAGCTCCAACAGCAATCGCTCCCATATCCCACGCCGCTTTTACCTTGCCAAATAGTGTTTGGTCATATTTATTGGGATACGTAAGTAGTTCATTATGATTAATCTTGACGATGAACGGAATTTTATGGGCATATTTTCGGGCGTTTAATCCCAATACACCAAACGTAGATGCAACACCATTGCAGCCAGCTTCAATAGCAAGTTTTATAATGTTTTCGGGATCAAAATAATCTGGGTTTTTATAGAATGAAAAGGCTGCACTATGCTCAATACCTTGGTCTACAGGAAGGATACTTAAATAGCCTGTGCCTCCTAGATTTCCGTGGTTGTATAGTTGGGAAAGACTCCTAAGTACTTGAGGATTTCTGTTGCTATTACCAAATACCTTGTCAATACTATTTTTGCTTGGGGTTTGCAACTCATCTTTTGTGATTTTTTCGCAAACGTGATCCAAATAGAAAGATGCTTTCTTTCCTAAAAGTTCTGTGATATTTTTTTCTGTTTTCATTTTAATAAGAATTAATGTATTCCTAAACTTTCATTGGTTTTTGAAATAGATTTTGCTGCATCAGTTTCTATTCCAGTAAGTGCTCTAATAGCATCTATAGTTTCTGGAATAACAATAGCTTGGTTATCCACCACATAGGCGTAAAACAGTTCATCTCCCACAATTTTTAGCATATCTTCCCAAAGGGCTACTTCATACATATCGCCCCAAGGCCTTCCCATATCCAAGAACATTTCCTTAATGGTATTGTTGGAAACCAAACCTTGGTCATATTGAATCAGTTTAATACGGCTGGACGTTTTAAAAGCATTAAGCACTTCTTCTTTCGTGGACTGCTTTTTCAATTTCACATTCCAATAGTGCATGTGGCTTAAAGTTTGGGGCACTTTTATTGCGGAAGTGATTACGTCCAAATCTGGATCAACACTTTTTGCGTCAGGACCTTGATGGCTCGGAATGTCTTTTTCGGGTACCATTGTGTTCATAATACCGCCTAAATGACTTTCCCAAGGATCTGTTGCTCTTCTTAAAAGTGTTCCTCTCGCATAATCCAATAAATCAGTTCTTTTTAAGGCAGTCAACGTTCTTAAAATAGAGGTGGTATTACAGGAAACAACCCTAGTAGATTCCAAATTTAAAGCTGATTGATAATTATTTTCAGCACTAAAGGAATGCCCTGTGGTTTCGTGTTTTTCGCCACCCTGAACAATAAATTTGATACCTTTCTCTTTATATATTTTCACATTTAGAGCTGCAATTTTTTTAGGTGTACAGTCCACAACAAGATCTGATTTCTCTAACAGCTCTTGCATATTTCCTTTAATTGAAATCCCTTCTGACTTCATTTTATCAGCAGCTTCTTCGGTAGCAGCATAGATATCATACTTCTTTCTTACGGCATTTTGAATGCGCCAATCGCTAATGATATCACATACTCCTGCAAGCTTCATATCGTCTTGTAGATTGATGGCATCGGCCACTCTTTTCCCAATGACTCCGTAGCCTATAACTGCTATATTTTTCATATAATTGTTTTTTTAAATTAGTTATGTTTTATTGTTTTTATTACTTGTAGTTTCCATTCCCATCGGCATATTACCTTCATCATCAGTATGCGAAATCATAAAAAGACGTTCCGCAGCAATTATTAGAACAATCCCAATTGCCGCTACGATTAGTACCAAAGGATCGTTTAGATACTTTATATAAAGGAAGGCTGCCAGTACTGCAATGTCCAATACGATGGCTATTAATGGGATGATAGGCTGAAAATTCACTTCGTTTTTAAGATGGCGGAAAAGTCCCCAATGGATAGCAATATCCATAATGAGGTAGAAAATAGCTCCAATGGATGCTATCCTTGTTAAATCGAACAGAACAGTCAATAAAATAGCAAGTAATACCGTGAAAATAAGGGCAGGATTTTTAAAGTTCCCCATTCTTTTTAAAGATGGAACTTGCTTCATATTGCTCAACATTGCCAGTAAGCGTGACGCTGAAAATACACTTGCGATAACGCCTGAAACGGTTGCTACAATTGCTATTGCTATAGTAATCCAAGAACCCCATTCTCCAAAAATCGGTTTTGCGGCAGCTGCCAAGGCATAATCTTTTGCTTCGATTATTTCCGGGATGCTTAAACCTCCTGCAACGGCCAGTGCCAAGGCTACATATATGACAGTGCAGATAAGAATGGAAAAAATAATAGATCGCCCGAGGTTCTTGTGTGGATTTTTGATATCTCCTCCTTGATTTGTAATAGTAGTGAACCCTTTATAGGCAAGAATCGCTAACGCCAAGGCAGCAACAAAGCCAATTCCCTGTGGCAACGTTTCGGTATTTTTTGGGATATAGTTTCCAGTAATATCTGCAAATCCAGAAACTACTAGACCTGCAATGGCGAGCAATGCTATGCCTACAACTTTAATGATTGCTGTAAAGGTGGCTGTTGCTCCAATTACTTTATTTCCTGAAATATTCACGATATATGCTGTTACCAAAAGTAGAATACCGAGAATGGATGCATAACCAGCATAGCTTTCTGGGAACAACCTAAGCGTATAGGCGCCGAAAGTGCCTGCCACCAAACTTTCTGAAATCACCATTGATACATACATCAACAAGGAAAAAACTCCTGTAGTTGTTCCTGGTCCGTAGGATTTATTAAAAAATTTGACAACACCTCCAGAGGAAGGAAAAGCATTTGAGAACTTTACATAGGAATAGGAACTGAAACCTACCACAACGGCACCAGCAATAAAAGCAATTGGGAATAAATCGCCTACTAACTCTGCTATTTGTCCCATTAGGACAAATATGCCAGCACCAATCATTACGCCAGTGCCAAGAGAAATGGAACCTATCAGGGAAAGCTTATTATTTTTGTCTTTATTATTTTTCATTGTGATGTTATTTCTTAGTATGGTTGACAGGTGGTTTTGGTTTAAAATTCCTAATAATCACACGGTTGCTCTTTTCATAGGTGAAATAACTAACCGCCCAATTAAAACCAACCATCAATCTATTTCTGAAACCGCTTATGGACATAAGGTGCACAACAGACCAAAGCAACCAGGCAAAATAACCTGCAAACTTGAACCTACCCAAATCAGCTACTGCTCTTCGTTTTCCTACCGTTGCCAATGAACCTTTATCTTTATATTTGAAAGGTTTTATGGGCTTATTTTTAATAATTTCCAATAATTTATCGCCAAGATATTTCCCTTGTTGAATAGCTGTCTGTGCTACCTGTGGATGTCCTCTTGGTGTGTCATCTGTAATTATAGATGCTATGTCACCTATGGCAAAAATATTTTTGTAACCTTCTACTTTTAGATAGGAATCGGTTTTTATACGGTTGCCCTTAACTACGTGTTTTTCATCAATACCTTTTGGGAATTGTCCTTTCACACCTGCTGTCCAGATTAAGTTTTTGGCTAAAATGGTCTTGCCACTTTTTGTAGTGACTTGTGAGCCATCGTAATCACTTACTGATTCATTGAATAGTATTTTTACATTTAAGTCCTTCAAATACTTTAAGGTTTTAGATGATGCTTTATCAGACATTGTGCTTAACAACTTATCAATAGCTTCTATCAAATAAATGTTCATTATGGAAGAAGGGTACTCTGGATAATCCTTTGGAAGAATGTATTTACAGAATTCAGCTAAGGCTCCAGCCATCTCTACGCCTGCAGGACCACCACCTACAATCACAAAATTGGTTAGCGCATCACGTTCGTCTTCGTCGCAAGTAATGGCAGCCTGTTCCAGATTTTGTAGCATCATATGGCGGATGTTCAGGGAGTCACGAATATCTTTCATCCCCAAACTGTTAGCCTCTACACTTTCCATTCCGAAAAAATTGGTGGTCGTACCAGTTGCTAATACTAGGTAATCGTAATTAACTATTCCTTTGTTAGTAACAATTGTATTTGAAGAAGGTTGAATTTCTTCAACTTCAGCTAAACGGAACAACACATTTTTATACCCATTGATTTGTTTTCTGAAAGGAAAAACAATACTATCTGGTTCCAAAGCACTTGTGGCCACTTGATATAACAAAGGCTGAAATTGATGGAAGTTGTTTTTATCGAACAAAACCACCTGTACTTCTTTGTGCTTCAATTTTTCTACCAATGCCAAACCTGCAAATCCACCACCGATGACCACAATTCGCGGCACATTAGAGTCAGGCAGACAAATGGTATCTGATATTTTGCAAGGAGACAGGTGTTTCGTATGCTTTATGTTGTTAATTTTCATTCTTTAACAGGGTTGTATTCCTTATTCAATTGTTATTCAATATTCTTTGTTTTCACGAGTTTTCGCCAATATAAATGTTCATATCAACTAGACGTATTGCATAATTAAATACGATTTTTCTATTTTTTAATTTTAATTTTAATTTGAGTATTATAAAAAGCACCAATGCAAGCGCCTATTAACCACCAAAGAATAAAAGTTTGCACTATTCCCATTAAAACTTCTAAAAGTGGTACATCCATTCTAATAATACTTGTAGTATCTAAGCCATGTAAAAGGCTGTTAAAAAAGGTTATTGATCCTTCTTGTCCTGCTGTTGCCATTACAATCATACAGCCCAAATAAATTAAGGCTCCAGTAAGACCGAAGGCAAATCCAAGTTTTTTTACGTTTAATCGATACATAATTCTATTGTTTTAAATTAGTTGTCCGAGTTTAAAATCTTTTTTGATTCTTCAAATTCTTCCTTTGATATTTCGCCTTTCGAAAATCGCTTTTTCAAAATATCCAGTGGGCTTTCTTTCGTTGTTTTTTGATATGGAATATCTGTTGGGATAAAGAATATCCACGCTAGCAAAATGATCCATATAATCCACCATATTAGGTGCATGCCTCCAAAATGTCCGTCGTAAAAATGCATAATGTTTAGTTTTAAGTTATTATTAATTTATTTCTGTGATTGTATATCCTTCAAGTGTATTGAGTTGTTTCTGTAATTCATCAGTTGAAAGATTTTCCTTCATTGTAATTATTGCAGCTCCTTTTGGTGCTAAAAAAATCTCTGCTTTTTCAATATTTGGATGTTCTTCTAGAGCCTTCTTAACTCTTGCAATACATCCGCCACAGCTGATTCCGTCTATTTGAAATTTTTGTTTCATTGTGTTTAGTATTTAGTGATGTTGATGCCCTTTGTGTTTTTCTATTGGTCTCTCTGCTGATTTGTTTTGGTTATCGTGTTTATGTCCATCGTGTCCGTGTGATCCGTGAGGCATAAAGAGGTGAATAGCAAACATTATAATTATAAAAGTGAAGAGGGACGAACCACTTCCCATGCCAAACGAGGGTGCTAAAAAGATGAACAGCAGTGGCAAGCCACAACCGATAATCATCCATATCCAGTGATTTTTTTTCATTGATTTAAGTTTTTAATTATTAAAATATTAGTGATGTTCGGAATGGTCTTAATTGTTTGACTTATCCATATTATTCATTCCTTGCATGTTCATCCCTTTTTCGCCCATCATTTTTGTACAGGATTCCATACAATCTTCACTCATCATGCCTTTTTCGTGCATCATTTTCATCATTTTCTCCATCATTTTTCCGTCATTCATCATTGAGTGCATCATTTGTTTGTTGCCCATCATTTGCTTCATCATAGCGCTATCTTTCATCATCATTTGCATTCCTTCTCCTTGCATCATAGTACCCATCATCTTTTTATTTCCTTGCATCATTTGCATTGCGTGATTGTTTCCTTGCATATTCTCCATAAATTCTGTCATAAAATCGTGGTTTTCTGCAATGGTTTTGATGACTTCACTCCTTGTCTCGGAATTTTGAAGCATCGCTTTTACGTCTGTTTCTTGCTTACAACTGTTCAATGTGATAAGCCCAATTATTGAAAAAATAATTACTAGTGTTCTCATAATATTTGTTTTTAGATTATTAAATATATCAGTCATTCAGCTTTTTTATCTGCATAACTTTCGTTCTTATTTATATAATTTCATCATAGAAATTACGTTTCCAGTTTTCTGTATTTTTATAGTCTGTCATACTCATTCCCACCACTTCTTTAAACTGTCTGGACAAATGATTTACACTGCTGTAATCCAACAAGTGGCCTATATCTGAAAAAGAATGTTGTTTAAGTTGAATGAGTTCTTTAACTTTTTCTATCTTCAATTTGATAAAGAACTTTTCAATGGTTGTATTTTCATTAGCAGAAAATAACTTGCTCAATGTTTTATAGTCACGATGTATTGCTGATGCTAAAAACTCTGAAGTCTTTACTTTGATATGTAAAGGCAACTCAACAAGTTGTTCAATCAATAGAATTTTTATTCGCTCTACAAGCATTTTACTTTCACTCTGTACAATTTCAAAACCATTGGAATTGAGAACATCAGTTACTTTATCTGTTATAGCGTCATCTACTTCGTTTGTTGCTTCGACCAAAAGCCTTCCTAGTTCTAATGAAAGAATGGTCACTCCATGTTCATGTAGTTCTTGTGTAATCACTTTTAAACAGCGATTACAGACCATATTTTTAATCCAAAATTCTTTTGGTACACTCATGATATGTTATGTGTTGCTATTGTGCATTGCGCTCAATAGGTTAAAAGGTTTAGTTTTTATAGATTTAATTGTGTAATGACCGTTGTTCAGAATTGGGTACAACAATTTTCAGCCAGAAGTAGTACTTTGGCTATTATAAAATGCGCAGACTGATGTGTTCAATCCGCAGTGTAGAAAATCAAATTAAGTAAGTTTCGTCAAGAAGTTGTATATCCTTGGATAGCAAGGGTGGCCTGTAATCATAAAAAGGAACTATATTTTCCTCTAGCCTTTCAAAAAGATTGATATATGTATAAAAGAAAGTATTGATGAAAACCAGCGTTTCGTTTTCTAATGTGGTATTGGATTTTTTGAAGGTATCACCTCCTTCTTTGACAATGGTTTGATTGCTGCAGCAATCTTTCTCTTGTAGAGTAGTACATTGTTTAGTAGGTGTATCTTTCTTTTGAACTTTGTCTTTGCAGACTTTTGCTTTTCCTATAATGGACATATCTACCAATTTATTGCAACAAAAGTGCATATCTACTGTAAATGAAGTAGTAGTAAACAGTATAGAAGCTGCTAAAAAAAAGGATAATATTTTAGTAAAAAAAGTTTTCACATTAGAAAGTTATGTATTATTGTTTGATATTAAAATACTTAATATTAAGTATTTACATTTTAAATCATTAAACCAATTAAGCAAATGTAATTTTAAAGATTGAACAAAAATATGACTTTCGTCATGTTGTATTAAAATATAGATTAATAAATTTGTAAGATGTAAAGCCACAATTATTAATATCCATTATGAAAAGAATACTTTTAACAATTTTAACAATTACGATTGTACAATCAGCATTTTCTCAAGAGAAAATGAATGATCTTTCTTTAGAATATGAGGCTATATCCAAAGGTTATTATCAGAAAATTGAAATAGATAAAGAGACACTTGTTTTTAGTGAAGATAGAACTGGGGTAAAAAACAGTTCTATGAAAGTAGATAATAAACAATGGAAGGAGTTAGTAGATTTAGCAAATAAAATAAAATTTAAAGAACTTTCCTCTTTGAAAGTCCCATCGGAGAAACGAACATTTTATGGTGTCGCTCATGCACAATTAAAAATTTCTTTTAAAGATAAATATATGAATCATCTGGCTTTGATTATGGCAATCCTCCTTTAGAGATTAAAAACCTGTAGACTATATTGTAAGCGTCAGTAAATCAATTTATTAAATCCAATATTTTCTTAAGCGAGACATTTAAAATTATGTTAAACAAAATTATAATGCTAAAATTTTTGTAACTTTGTAAAATTAATGGAGAAAACTTTTTATAAAATATCATCATTTTCTATGGCACTTTTAGTGTTGTTATCGACCTTGTCTTTTACTGTCGAGAGCCATTATTGTGGTGATGTTTTAGTAGATTCTTCCTTGTTTGGTCATGCTGAAACTTGCGGTATGGAAGTTCAACAAAAATTATCCTCGTCAGAATGTAGCATTACAAAGAAAGATTGCTGTAGTGATGAACAATTTACTGTTGATGGGCAAGATAATTTAAAGACATCTTTTGATAAATTAGAAAAAGAACAGCAAATTTTTGTTACTACTTTTTTATATTCTTATATAAATTTATTTGAAGGGTTACAAACTAAAAATCCTTCGTTTAGAGATTATTCTCCTCCTCCTTTGGTCAGGGATATTCAAGTTTTAGACCAAACTTTCCTTATTTGATTTTTAAGTAATTAGTACTGTAGTCCAACATTCATTTGTATGGACTAAAATGCTTGTTTGTTGTTTTTTACAACAAAAATTATAAATACTTAAAACTCATTTTTATGCTAAATAAAAGCATTAAATTTTTAATAGAAAATAAACTAGTAGCTGTTTTGTTACTGACCTTATTTGTGGCTTGGGGCGTTGTAAATGCACCTTTTGAATGGAACACAGGTTCCTTTCCACGTAATCCAGTGGCAGTAGACGCAATACCAGATATTGGTGAAAACCAACAAATTGTCTTTACAAAATGGGATGGTCGTTCTCCACAAGATATAGAAGATCAAATCACCTATCCACTAACTACCTCTCTTCTAGGTATTCCTGGAGTTAAAACCATCCGTAGTTCATCAATGTTTGGGTTCTCTAGTATCTACATCATTTTTGAAGAAGATATTGAGTTTTACTGGAGCAGAAGCCGTATTCTCGAAAAACTTAATTCATTACCATCTGGTTTGCTTCCTGACGGAGTTAATCCAGCACTTGGTCCTGATGCGACTGGTCTTGGACAGATATATTGGTACACACTCGAAGGGCGTGATGAGAATGGTAATGTAACTGGTGGATGGGATTTACAGGAATTGCGAAGCATTCAAGACTTCTATGTTAAGTATGCATTATCTTCTGCTAGTGGTGTTTCTGAAGTAGCCTCTATTGGTGGATATGTTTTGGAATACCAAGTTGATGTCAACCCAGAGTTGATGAAGCAGTATAAAATAGGCTTAAATGAAGTAGTTAAAGCAGTTAAACAAAGTAATAAGGACGTCGGTGCACAGACCTTAGAAATTAACCAAGCGGAATATCTTATACGAGGTTTAGGGTACATTAAGTCCATCTCAGACCTAGAAAATGCTGTAGTTACCTCTCAAGATTTTACTTCAATCCGAATTAAAGATATAGCAAAAGTATCTCACGGTCCCGCCACTAGGAGAGGAATCTTGGATAAAGAAGGAGCAGAAGTAGTCGGTGGTGTCGTTGTGGCTCGTTATGGTGCAAACCCAATGGAAGTCATCAATAATGTAAAAGAAAAAATTAATGAATTAAGTGCAGGTTTACCTTCAAAAACATTGAGTGACGGGAGAACGTCACAGCTTACCATTGTTCCCTTTTATGATAGGACAGAATTGATTCAAGAAACGCTGGAAACCCTAGACGAAGCACTTTCATTAGAAATACTCATTACCATTTTTGTCATCATTATGATGTTATTTAATTTGAGGGCTTCTATACTTATTTCTGGACTGCTTCCGGTTGCCGTCTTGATGGTATTTATATCAATGAAACTGTTTAATGTGGATGCCAATATTGTTGCCTTATCGGGTATTGCTATAGCAATTGGTACGATGGTGGATGTAGGTGTTATTCTTTCAGAAAATGTGCTACGGCATTTAGATGAAAATGACCAGAAATTACCGATAAATACGGTGGTTTATAATGCAACTGCTGAAGTCTCTGGAGCTATACTAACAGCTGTAATGACCACAATTATAAGTTTTATTCCAGTATTTACAATGATTGGTGCCGAAGGAAAATTATTTAGACCCTTGGCATTTACAAAAACGTCGGCACTAACGGCATCCCTTATAGTTGCTTTGTTTTTAATACCGCCATTTGCCGCCTTCCTTTTTAAGCAGCGTAGTGTTAAAAAATTATACAATTATATTTTAAATGGAGCACTCGTAGTTCTTGGTGTTATTTCTATTGTTTCTGGTTATTTTCTTGGCTTGATATTATTAGCGTTTGCAATTACTGGATTTTTAAGATTAAGAGAAAAACTAACATCAAGTCGTGCAAATACCATTAACATATTTATATCGGCATTCGCGATTATATTTTTATTGGCAGAATATTGGAGACCACTAGGAGTAGATAGAAGCATCTTTTGGAACTTGATCTTCGTTGGGCTTATCTGTTTTGGTTTGTTGGGCGTTTTTACTTTATTTAGAAGGTATTATGTGCGCATTCTTAACTGGGCATTACGTAATAAAATCTTATTTCTTTCACTACCTACAGCAATCATTATAATGGGTGTGATGATTATGAAAAATACAGGCAAAGAGTTTATGCCTTCTTTAAATGAAGGATCCTTTCTCTTAATGCCTACTTCTATGCCGCACGCTGGTGTTGAAGAGAATAAACGCGTTCTACAACAACTGGATATGGCTGTAGCTAGTATTCCAGAAATTGAAACGGTTGTTGGTAAATCTGGTCGAACAGAATCGGCGTTAGATCCAGCGCCGCTATCTATGTATGAAAATGTCATTCAATATAAATCAGAATATGTTTTAAATGATAAAAGAGCTAGGCAACGTTATAAAGTAGACAAAGACGGACTGTTTATTCTGAAAGATGGAAGCTTGGTTATAAACCCAAATAACGAAGTCGATGAAGCAGCAGACTATGATGCTTCCAAAATCAAAGACCCATTTTCGGTTCATCGTTCACAACTCATACCAGATGATGACGGAGAATACTATAGAAACTGGCGACCAGAAATTGAATCACCAGATGATATTTGGAAAGAAATTATTAAGGTTACAAAGCTTCCAGGAGTTACGTCAGCACCTAAACTACAGCCTATTGAAACACGTTTGGTAATGTTGCAAACTGGTATGCGAGCACCTATGGGAATAAAGGTAAAAGGACAAGACTTAAAAGAAATTGAAGCATTTGGAGTACAACTAGAAGGCATATTAAAACAAGCAGATGGTGTTAAGGATGAAGCTGTCTTTGCTGACCGTATTGTCGGGAAACCTTATCTGCTTTTGGATATTGATAGAGAGCAACTTGCACGATATGGTATTACCGTAGAACAAGTACAGCAAGTCATTCAGGTGTCTGTTGGAGGAATGGTGCTAACGCAAACCGTTGAAGGTAGAGAACGATATGGTATTCGTGTGCGCTATCCGAGAGAATTAAGGGCAAATCCAAATGATTTAAAAGACATTCATGTTCCAGTTTCAAATGGAAATCCAGTTCCATTGAGCGAGCTTGTTACTATTAGATATGAAAAAGGACCACAAGTCATAAAAAGTGAGGACACATTCTTGGTAGGCTATGTACTATTCGACAAATTGGATGGCTATGCCGAAGTTGATGTAGTTGAAGGCGCACAAGCACTTATACAAGAAAAAATAGATAGTGGCGAACTTATAGTCCCAAAAGGGATTAACTATCGATTTACTGGTACGTATGAAAATCAACTACGAGCCGAAAAAACTTTGGGTGTGGTTGTACCATTAGCATTGGGAATTATATTTCTTATTCTTTATTTCCAGTTCCGTTCTGTAAGTACATCATTAATGGTATTTACAGGTATCGCAGTAGCATTTGCTGGTGGTTTTATAATGATTTGGTGCTATGGTCAAGACTGGTTCTTGAATTTTAACTTCTTTGGCGAAAACCTTCGAGACCTTTTCCAAATGCATCCTATAAACTTGAGTGTCGCGGTCTGGGTAGGGTTTATTGCGCTCTTTGGTATTGCTACGGATGATGGTGTGGTAATGGCAACTTATCTAAAACAAACTTTTGATAGAAATACACCAGTAACCAAGAAAGAAATACGAGCATCTGTGGTTGAAGCTGGTGAAAAGCGTATTCGTCCTTGTCTAATGACAACTGCGACAACTATCCTTGCGTTACTACCAGTACTAACATCAACAGGTCGTGGTAGTGATATAATGATACCAATGGCAATTCCATCTTTTGGTGGGATGCTTATTGCACTTATAACATTGTTTGTTGTACCAGTTTTATTTAGCTGGAAACAAGAATTTCAATTAAAAAGAGCTACAAAATGAGATATATAATTTTAATAGGACTTGTTTTTTTCGCTTTCGCGGAAACAAACGCACAGCAGTTAGCATCCTATATTCAGGAAGCCGAAAAGAACAATCCTGAAATTCAAGCTTTTGAATTGCGCTATACTATTGCCGAAGAAAAAGTAAATGAGGTAAATACACTTCCAAATACAGAAGTAAGCGTGGGTTATTTTGTGAGTGAACCTGAAACACGTACAGGAGCGCAGCGTGCACGTTTTTCTGTAAAACAGATGTTGCCTTGGTTCGGTACTATTACCGCAAGGGAAAACTACGCAAGCTCAATGGCAGAAACCCAATATGTAGATATTGTCATAGCCAAGAGAAAACTTGCTTTAGCAGTTTCTCAATCCTATTATAAGCTTTACGCCATTAGAGCAAAACAATTTGTTCTTGATGAAAACATCGAGCTTTTGGATACCTATGAGCGTCTTGCGTTAACTTCTGTAGAAGTTGGTAAGGCATCTGCGGTGGATGTGCTTCGTCTTCAAATACGACAGAATGAACTGATACAGCAAAAAGAAGTATTGGAACAAGATTTTCTGGCAGAACAAGTAGCCTTCAATAATCTCTTAAATCGAAATGAAACTATAGTGGTGGTGGTAGTTAAAGAAATGACGATTCCAGATGATGATATATTGATTTCAAGAGGTAACCTTCTACTGAACCCAGAACTTATAAAGTACGATAAATTGTATGAGTCTGTTGAGCAATCTGAATTATTAAATCAAAAAGAAAGTGCCCCAAATATTGGTTTTGGTTTGGATTATGTTCCAGTTTCGGAACGTCCAGGTATGAATTTTACCGACAATGGAAAAGATATCTTGATGCCAATGGTTTCTATTTCAATTCCAATATTTAATAATAAGTATAAGTCTGTCACAAAACAGAATGAATTAAAGCAATTGCAAATACAATCTCAGAAAGAGGATAGGTTGAACAAACTTGAAACACTATTGGCAGATGCACAATATAATCGAGAGGCAACAAAAATTAAGTTCAATATTCAATCCGATAATTTAAAACAAGCCAACAATGCTGAAGAGATTCTGATTAAAAACTATGAGACTGGAACTATTAATTTTAATGATGTATTAGATGTGCAGGAATTACAATTGAAGTTCCAAATCAACCTAATTGAATCCATCAAAGGTTACTTCATTCAAGCGGCAATAATTAATTATTTAAGTAATTAAAATGAAAACAATAACGAAAACGGACACAAACACTAATTAATTTTTTAAATGGATAGTTTAACGCAAGCAACATTAGGAGCAGTTATTGGAGAGGTAATACTCGGTAAAAAAATTGGAAGTAAAGGCGCAATTTTAGGCGCGGTTATAGCTACTATTCCTGACCTTGATATTGCTTTGTTACCATTTTATTCAGACATAGAACGAATAAGTATTCATAGAGGATTCAGTCATTCCATTCTATTTAGCTTGATAGGAGCATTTTTAATTGCTTTTATTTTATCAAAAATAAAGTGGACAAAACATGTTTTATATTGGAGACTTTGGGTCTTTAGTTGGTTAGCATTAATTACGCACATGCTGTTAGATGCGTTCACAACTTATGGAACTCAATTACTACTGCCATTTTCAAACTATCGCGTAAGTTTTGATAGCATTAATATTGTAGATCCTTTTTATACAGTTCCATTATTGATTGGATTAATTTTAAGTCTAACACTTTTCAGGAACAAAAAAAATAGAGGTTTATTCAGTAAAATTGGGCTTGTAATAAGCACGTTGTATCTAGTATCAACTTTAGGTATTAAAAGCTATGTTAATCAAAAGTTTGATGCGCAGTTAAAAGCAGAAAACATTCCGTATAAAAGTTTATTAACTGTTCCTGTAAAAATTGGGAGTGTTAGTTGGTATGGTGTTGCTAAAACTAAAAACAGTTTATTTATTGGTAAGTATAATAATCTATCACAAAACCCAATAACCTTTACCGAGTTTCCGATAAATGATTATTTATTGGATAATATAGATGCTGAATTGGCTTCTACATTAAAATGGTTTTCAAAAGGGTTTTATACTGTAGCAGAAAACGATGGAAAAATACGGTTATATAATATGCAATGCGATATGCAAGGCATTCGAACGTATGGAAGTTACAGAGCACCAACAGCTTTTTATTTTGAAGTTGTACCAAATTCAAATGGCAATTATAAGTTAAATACTGGAATGCATAAAAAGGATTTAAAATGAAGCACATATATAAATTACAAGGAATGACGCTCAATGATTGTCACAGTCAAGTAGAAGGCCTTATTTATGCGCAGATGACAATTATTAACTATTTAACAAACAAATAAAATCTATACAAACTTATATAATGAAATATCTAAAATTTATACTAATTCTAATTGTTAGTCAACCAATTTTTTCACAGTCTGTGGAAGGTAACGTTGATAATTTACCTGTTAGAGAACATACCATAACCTTACGTCAAGCAACGGTTAATAAAGCAGGAAAAGATGTTATGGGAATGACTGTCAACGGAACAATTCCTGGTCCTACTTTAGAATTTACCGAAGGAGAATATGCGGTTATCTATGTAAAAAACGAGATGAGTGTAGAAACCTCTGTGCATTGGCACGGACTATTACTTCCCAATTTCTATGATGGTGTGCCTTTTTTAAATACACCACCAATAGAACCTGGGCATACGCAGAAGTACGAATTCCCTATAAAACAATCAGGAACGTATTGGTATCACTCACACACGATGTTGCAAGAACAAAGTGGTGTGTATGGTTCTATTGTTATTCTGCCTAAAGAAAAGACATTGGATTATGATAAAGAACTTGTTCTGATGCTTTCAGACTGGACTAATGAAAAACCAATGAATGTACTTCGCAATTTAAAACGAGGTAATGAATGGTACAGTATCAAAAAAGGAACCGCTACACCATTGAATCAGGTTATTGTACGTGGAGCCTTTGGAGCACAACTCAATTTTTGGAGACAGCGCATGGGTGGAGCAGATATAGCCGATGTGTATTATCCTGCCTTTTTAATTAATGGAGAGCAAAGTATAGAATATCCAGAATTTAAACCTGGTGAAAAAGTACGATTGAGAATTATTGATGGTGGTGCTTCCACCTCATTCTGGATGACTTTTGGTGGAGAGATGCCATTATTAGTTTCGGCTGATGGTCTTGACGTAGTGCCTGTTAAAAAGAACAAAACTTTTATAGGTATAGCAGAAGCTTACGATTTTATTGTAACCATACCAGAAGATGGTAAAATAGAATTCAAAATCACAGCGCAAGATGGTTCAGGAACTGCATCTGCTTTTATTGGAAATGGAAAAGTATTACCTGCTATGGATATTCCAAGACCAGATAAGATTGGGATGATGCAAAAAATGGCAAAGATGGATATGAAAATGGGAGCACACGCTTTAAAGTTTCAACCAGGAAAAGATGAACGCCATAAAATGAAGGATGAGTACGGAATGCAGATGGATAACATGCAGGGAATGAATATGGATAATTCTGAAAAGAAAGATGATACAATGAAAAATATGGACCATTCCAAAATGAAAGGAATGGAGATGAATAGCGATGATTCTATGAAAGGTATGAAAACGGACACCTTACAGAAAATGGAAGGAATGGGTTTGTTCTCAGAATATAATTATAATTATTTGAAGTCACCCGAAAAAACGGTCTACGACAAAAATATTCCCGTAAAGGAAATATTGCTAAATCTTACTGGAAATATGAACCGCTATATCTGGAGTATGAATGGTTTACCACTTTCAGAAACAGATAATATTAAGATAAAAGGCAATCAAGTAACACGAATTACTTTAAACAACCTTACTATGATGCACCATCCTATGCATTTACATGGTCATTTCTTTAGGATTATCAATGAAAATGGGGAGTACTCACCTCTCAAACACACAGTCAATGTGCCGCCTATGCAAGAAGTAACCATAGAATTTTATGGTAATAATGGCGACGAAAATGGCGACTGGTTTTTTCATTGTCATATTTTATATCACATGATGGGTGGTATGGCTAGAGTAATATCGTATGATACGCCAAGAGACCCAAGAATGAAAGAGTATCCAGTTTCTATAATTGTTGAAGAAACCGATTTATGGTATTCATGGGGAATGGCAGATATTGCTTCACATAACACTACAATTAATTTGATAACTTCTAATTTGAGAAACCAATTTAATGCGTCTATTGAATATGGATGGAATAAAAATTTAGAAGCAGAATTTACGTATGAACGCTATTTACATGATTACTTACGAGTTTTTGGAGGTGTCAATATCGAGAATGAAATGGAAGATAGTCTTGATGAATTTTCAACAATCGCAGTTATTGGTGTTCGCTATTTAACACCGTATTTATTTGCACTTGATGCTCGAATTGATAATGAACTACGACCAAGAATATCTCTAGGAAGAAGTATTATGATCTTTCCAAAACTATCTGTATTTGGATATTATGAATATCAAATGGATTTTGGTTGGGTAAACAATCTACCAACAAATAAAAATTTTACTTCTGAAACAACTTGGAGTGCTGGAGCTGAATATATGCTTTCAAGAAACTTTTCTTTAATGGCAAGTTATGATAATCGTTTTGGAGCAGGTGGTGGATTATCAGTGCGATTTTAACACAAACAAAAATTAATAATAATACCTAAATAACAAAAAAATGAAATACTTAAAAACAATAACAATTTTAGCAGTGGCTTTCACGAGTCTAGCAGCAATGTCTTGTAAAGATAAAAAGAAAGCGCAAGTGAATAGCGAATCGAATACAGAAATGAATCACGAAGGCGAGAAAAAAGAAATGGCAATGAACACCAATGAAGATGGAAAAGCAGAAGCTGTCCTAAAAGATTATTTCAACCTAAAAGATGTTTTGGTAGGTGATGATAATAAAAAGGCAAAGGAATTTGGTGCTGCGTTAGCAAAAAGTTTAGGCAATCTTGATATTTCAACATATACGGATTCACAAAAAACGGAATTAAAGGATATCATAGAAGATGCTGTAGAACATGCAGAACATATTTCTGAAAGCGATATCAATCACCAACGTGAACATTTTAAAGTATTAAGTAAAGATATTACAGAAATGGTTGCAATTACAGGTACTTCAAATACATTATATGAGCAATATTGCCCAATGTACGATGGAGGAACTGCTTGGTTAAGTATGAAAGAGGAAGTACGTAACCCATATTATGGTAGCCAAATGTTGAAGTGTGGTAAAGTACAAAGGGAAATCAACTAAATGAAGATTATAAAAATCATAGCAATTATAGCATTGGTCGTTCTTGTGGGTATACAATTTGTACCTACAGAGCGTAACCAAAGCGATAGTATTCCAAAAACCGATTTTATGTTGGTCAACAATGTTCCAAATAATATCAAAAAAATGGTGCAAGTATCCTGCTATGATTGCCACAGTAACAACACGAAATATCCTTGGTATAATAAAGTCCAGCCTGTGGCTTGGTTTTTAGAAGGTCATATCAAAGAAGGTAAAGCTGAATTGAATTTCAATGAGTGGGATTCATTATCAAATCGTAGAAAAAAGAGCAAGTTAAGATCTATTATTAAGCAAATTGAAAGTGGCAAAATGCCTATGAACTCTTACACATTTATTCATGGTGATGCTGCGTTTTCAGATATTGAAAAGCAGGAAATGATTCAATGGATGACTCAATTAAAAGATAGTATATAAACAACAATAATTAAATATAAAAACAATGAAAAATTTAAAAATGAGTATAGTAGCAATGCTATTGTTAGCAGTTTCTTTTACCAATGCACAAGAAAAAGATAAGATGGATCACAGTAAAATGAACATGGACAAAATGAACGATTCCAAGGCAGAAGCAATTCTTGCAGATTATTTTATGTTAAAAGATGCGCTGGTTGCAGATGATTCTAAAAAGGCAGCACAAGCAGGATCAAAATTAGAAGCTTCGTTGAAAGCATTTGACAAGTCAAGCTATACAACAGAAGAGCAAAAAGAATTGGCTGACATTATTGTTGATGCAACAGAGCACGCAGAACATATTGTAAAAAGTCCTTTAGACCATCAAAGAGAACACTTTAAAACATTAAGTAAAGATGTTTCAGATATGGTTGCCATTACAGGAACAAAAAGTACACTTTACGAACAGTTTTGCCCAATGTATGATAAAGGCAGTGCGTGGTTAAGTACAAGTAAAAATGTGAGAAATCCATATTACGGAAGCAAAATGCTTAAATGTGGAAAAGTTCAAAAGACTATTAATTAGATAATCCTTTCCTTAAAATCTTTTAATTGGCTCTGGTTTGCTAGTTAACAAAAGGTTAGGATATCTGAATAGTGCTTAAGTCCTGTCGTGGGAAGGAAAACAATGTTGATGGTTAGCGTTAATTTCTTCCCGTGTCAGGCACAAGATATTTGAAAAAGAAAAGTTGATTTGATTAATAGCAGCCTGTGCAAAGGAGAAGTATTAAATCCTTAAGAATAATAATATATCTCTTTCTATGTCAGGAAAATAAGAACTTTTGAAAAAGAGAAATTTATTGGAAGAGTACTTGATTTTGAGAGGAGAATATATTTTTTGATTGATGGATAGAATTTAACTCTCATTTTCAAGTGCTATTTAATGATGGAACTATAACTAAGTAGAATACTAATTTGATTTAACTAAAATAATGAAAGAATGTTGCAAAGATGGTTGTCAACATACAACAGAAAAATCTGTTGTTAAAAAATGGATTAATTATGTCGTCTATATAATTATAACCCTAATAGTTGGCGGAGCTTTGGTACTGCAATTATTCAGTTAAAAGAATAAGTTAAAATGGGAATAGAGAACACAACGGAAACATTTAAAAACACAGGTTTTTATAAACAACTGTTAAAAAAGGTATTGCTTACTGCAGGTGTAATCACTGTACTATCATTAAGTTATACACTATGGGCTAACGGAAATTCTAATAGCTTATTTCTGCCTATTTTAATCGTTCTTTTTGCCATTATCAAAACAATATTTATTGTTCGGCTAACTTTTATACAATTAAGTAAAATAATTGGCGAAAGCCATAAACTTACTCACATACTAACACTTTTTGGAGTTTTAATTCTCTTAATCGTGCTGTCGTTCTCATTTGATTATCACGCTCTTTATATCACGGATTTTGATAGTTTTAAAACATCACTCATAGAAAATGATTCCTTTTTTAGACAATTTTTCGAATTTTTATATTTCAGTTTAATCACGTTTTCTTCCGTTGGTTTTGGAGACATCGTACCAATCTCTGTTCCTGGAAAAATAATAGTAATGTTGGAAGTCTTTTTAAGCTTTTTCGTTTTGGTCTTCGGAATTGCAAATATTAATAGAATACACGTTGACAAATAACCCTTTTAAAACTATAACTATGAAAGTACTTAAATTAATTACAATAGTAACTGTTTTCATTACAACAGTCAACTTTACCAATGCACAGAACATTGAAACTTCTGAAAAGGAAGCTGTCCTAAAAGTAATGAAATCATACAAAGATGCCCTGCAAAACTTAACAACCGAAGGCACATTCGAATTATTTTCCGAAAATTCAGAAGTCTTTGAATCTGGAGGTGTAGAAGGTTCTTATGCACATTATATAGAGCATCATTTAGGTCCAGAATTAGGACATTTTAAAAGTTTCACATTTTCAGATTATGAAATCGATGTTGAGGTAGATGGCATTTATGCGTTTACTACAGAAACCTATGTTTATACCATTGTTCTCAATCCCAATGAGAAAGGAAAAAGTAGAACAATTATTAAAAAAGGAGTGGCTACTTCAATTATAAAAAAGATAGACGGTAAGTGGCAAATAATTAAAACGCATTCGTCATCAAGAAATAAAAAATAATTACTAATGGTAGGTAGAAAAACAGCACTTAAAATTAGAAAGACACATAGGTATTTAGGTCTTTTCATCGGTATTCAATTCTTGATGTGGACGATTAGTGGCTTGTATTTTAGTTGGACGGATATTGATGACATCCACGGTGACCAGTTTAAGAATTTACAATACCAACCAAAAGCCTTTCAAAACCTTTTAAGCCCTTCTCAACTTAACGTGCAAGAAGGAATCAGGGCAATAGAAATAAGAGATATAGATAATGTACCTCATTATTGGATAAATAAAAAACAGCTTTACAACGCTTTAAACGGAAAATTAAAATCAGAAATAACCGAAGAAGAAGCAATATATGTGGCAAAGCAGTATATGAAAAAGGAATTGCAAATCGTAAATGTGGAGCGCATCACAGAAGTAGGCAAACAACACGAGTATCGTGAAAAGCTATTACCCGCCTATGTAATATCGTATGCAAATGATGAAGCTATAAAAGCCTATGTGTCTGTAAATGATGGGAAATTTCAAACCGTAAGACACCGCAGTTGGCGTTGGTTCGACTTTTTATGGATGACACATACTATGGACTATGAAGGCAGAGATAATTTTAACACCATCGTTTTAAGAATATTCTCGTTACTAGGTCTAATAACAGTATTAAGCGGTTTTTTACTTTGGTATACATCATCACCAACGATTAGAAAAATAAATAAAAAGAAAAGATAGTAAAACAAAATATTATGAATAAAAACATCATTTATATAGGTGTTGCGTTGATTGTTGGCCTGTTAGGCGGCTTTCTATTATTTGGTGGAGGTTCTGCTGATATTGCGACAAATAAGATCACGGATAGCCACGAACATTCAGTAGAAATTGTTTCTAACCAAATGTGGACCTGTTCTATGCACCCTCAAATTATGAGAGAAGAACCTGGTGATTGTCCTATTTGTGGGATGGATTTAATACCAGCTGAAACTGGAGCAGAAGGTCTTAATGCTAACGAAATTAAAATGACCGAAAATGCGATGGCTTTGGCTAACATTCAAACATCTGTTGTGGAACAAGGACAAGTGGGTGATAATTCTTTAAAGCTATCGGGTAAAATTATGACTAACGAAGAATCCAATGCAGTTCAGGTGACCTATTTTGGTGGAAGAATTGAAAAACTATATGTTAATTCTACTGGAGAACGTGTTAGTGCTGGTCAACGTTTGGCAACCATTTATTCACCAGAGTTAGTTGCTGCACAGCAAGAACTACTAACAGCTTCATCTCTAAAAGAATCACAACCTGAACTTTATAAGGCTGTAAGAAACAAGCTTAAACTTTGGAAACTTTCAGAAAAGCAAATTAATGCTATTGAGTCTGCTGGAAAAATACAAGAGAATTTTCCTGTATTTGCGACGGTTTCTGGTACAGTAACTAATAAAATGGTTGAAGAAGGTGATTATGTAAAACAAGGGCAACCCTTATATAAAATTGCTAATTTCAATACGGTTTGGGCAGAATTTGATGCGTATGAAAATCAAATTGCTTTATTAAAAAAAGGGCAAACTATTAAAGTCAACACAAACGCCTACCGCAATGAAGTTTTTGACGCAAAAATTTCATTTATAGATCCATTATTAAATTCTGCAACCAGAACTATCGTGATAAGAACTGTGCTTAATAACAAAAGTGATAAGTTTAAACCAGGAATGTTTGTTGAAGGAAAGGTTGAAGGTATTCAATCAAATTCTAATAGTACTGTTACGGTTCCAGCTACTGCTGTGATGTGGACAGGAGAACGCTCTGTGGTTTATATTAAAACAAAACCAAATGAGTCTGTTTTTGAAATGAGAGAAGTCTTATTGGGCAATGCCAATGGAGATACTTATACCATTCTTGAAGGTTTAGAAAATGGTGACGAAGTTGTAACCAATGGCACATTTACAGTAGATGCAGCTGCACAGTTACAGGGTAAAAAAAGTATGATGAATGCTGAAGGAGGCAAAACTACGACAGGACACGAAGGACATCTAGGTATGCAAGATGGTGATTCTGGAAATAAAACGGATAAAACTAATCATTCAGAGATGAAAGAAAGGATAGTAGTTTCAAACAAATTTCAAAATCAGTTGAAACAGGTTTTTGACGATTATATTCTTTTAAAAGATGCTCTAGTCAATGATAATAATAATGAAGCACAAATAGCTGCGAAAAAAATAGGTCAAAATTTAGCAAAAGTAGATATGAAACTACTATCCAATGAAAAAGCACATAATCATTGGATGACCATTGAGAAAGAATTAAAAACGGCTGCCAGTGCTATTGAGAACAGTTCGGAAATTGCAACACAAAGAGGACATTTCAAGCATCTTTCTGCTCATATGATAAGTAGTATACAGCTTTTCGGGATTAATCAAAAAGTGTATAGCGAGTTTTGCCCAATGGCTGATAATAACAAAGGTGCTTATTGGTTGAGTTTAGAAAAAGAAATCCGTAATCCATATTACGGAGATGCAATGTTGAAATGTGGTGAGGTTAGAGATACAATAGAATAATTAGATTATAACAGGACTAAAGTTCTTCAAGCTCTAATCCATTAAAGATAGTAGAGATGATGAGTGAAAGTAGAAGAAATAGAAGGAAAAGTGAGAGAAATAAACAGCAGCCTAAAAGTGCTATTACAAGAAAAGATAAAGTCATAGCTTTAATTGTAATAGTAATGATTTTTGTGGTTGCAGCTATAGCAGCTGTTTATTATTCTCTATCCAAATCTGAATTAACATTGTTTTGAAGCAAATAAAGTATGAATGAGATTATCCATATAAAAAACATGGTATGCCCAAGATGCATATCTGCAGTATCTAATATTTTGGAAGAATTGAACATTCCATATAGCACTGTTAAATTGGGTGAAGTAAAGTTGGTTTCAAAACCTAATGAAACGCACAAAGAGGCATTGTCCCAAAAACTTCGAGATGCTGGTTTTAGTTTAATTAATAATCGTAAAAGTCAGTTAATTGAGCAAATGAAGAATTTGGTTGTAAATAGAATACACCATTCAAATGAAGAAACTGATATAGTATGGGCAGACGTCATAAGTAATGAACTCAACCTAGATTACAAATATTTAAGCTCACTTTTCTCATCGGTTGAAAGTATCACATTTGAGGAATATATTATAAATCAGAAGATTGAACGCGTTAAAGAACTGATAGTCTATGACGAGTTAACTTTAAGTGAAATAGCCTATAAGTTGAATTATAGTAGCGTTGCCTATTTGAGCAACCAATTTAAAAAAGTAACTGGAATGACGCCAACGCACTTTAAGAAATCTATTGATAGAAATCGTAAATCGTTGGATGAAATTTAGAGCAGATAAGTTTTACAACGGAAGACTCTATAACTCCTTCGGCATATTCTATAACTCTTTCGGTATATTCCATAACACGTTCTTCGCTAAAAGTTCTGAAATTTGTAGTGTCCAATATTTTGGAACAACTTGAGATAGCATATACCTCTATTAAATTGTATAAGGTTATTCTACTTTTAATTAAAATTTAAACAATCATTAAAATGAAAAAAATCATTACAGGAATATTAGTAATCCTATTTTTAACTACTACTCAAGCACAACAAGAAATAGTTAGTGAGCCAGTTACAGTAGAAATTGGTAGCCTTCATAAGATTCAATCATCTATCCTAAATGAAGAACGCAATTTATTGATTCACCTACCAAATGATTACAAAAACTCAGAAAAGAAATATCCCGTAATCTATGTTTTAGATGGCGACAATCATTTTCAACATACATCGAATGCGTCCACCCTTTTAGCTGAAAATGAAAGAATGCCAGAAAGTATTATTGTTGCTATTCCAAATAATCAAGGAACAAGAAATAGAGATTTAGCCAGAGAGAGGGATAAATTTAAGCAGTATATTAAAGATGAAGTGATACCGTTTGTTGAAAAAAACTATCGCACTACAAACCATAAAACCATTTTTGGTCACTCTATGGCTGGTGCATTTGTCTTAAATTATTTGGCAACAGAATCCTCGTTGTTTGATAATTATATAGCGGCAAGTCCTGTAATTCAAATTTTAGACTCTGAATTACATGGTAAGTTTAATGAATTGTTTAAAACAGAAAAGGCACTAAATAAATCTCTTTATTTTACATTAGCAGATGAAGCGGCAGAAGGTGAACGTGCAACAAATGCGCTTAAAAAGTTTGTAGAAATCTTAAAAAATGAAGCTCCTAAATCATTAGATTGGAAATATAACTTTATAGAAAATCAAGTACATATGACCACTCCATATCTTACTATGTATGAAGGGTTATCTAAAGTATTTGCCGATTATCAATCTCCTAGATACAGTAGTTATGAAGATTTCAAAAACCGTGGTGGGCTTAATGCTCTTAAAACCTATTATTCACATAGAGCTGATAAGTATCAAACTTCTAAAGAGATTCCTAATAGAACATTAAGGCGTGTTGCCTATGTATTACTTGATGATGGTCAAACGGATATGGCAATCAATTTATTTGAAGAAAATATAAAAAAATATCCTCAATCGGCTATTGCTCATAAAGCTTTAGGTGATGCTTATGAAGAAAATAATGAAATAAAAAAAGCGTTGAAAGCTCATCAAACAGCAGTAAATCTATCTAAAGAACAAAACTCTCCTGATACAAATTACTTTTCAAGACAGTTAATACGTGTTCAAACTAAACTTAAAAATTAGCAATCTTCAACTCCATTGAATTGGTTAGTGAATTAAGTAAGGTAAGAAAGATATTTCTTCTACAGACTTAGACAGATAAAAACAAAAACTACTGACAACAAAGAACTGAGTAAAAAAACAAAGCAGATTAAATCTTTCGTACTGTCAAATGAATAGTGTCATTAAAATAATAATATAAAACTTCATGCCCAGCTAGATTTGGATGAAGTAACTTTTGACGATTGAAGCATTAAACTCTATTTACCAGATCATTAACAAACCAAACTCGGACAACAGTTTGGAGTTTCAGTAAATTTTACAATTCATTCAGCATATAACGTAACATATTAAAGTCCTTTAATCCCGAAATTTGTAGTGTACAAATAACAATAGGATTATGGATACAGTTAACATTTTTGAAACCAAAGAAAAAAAACATAAGCAAGGAATAAAAGAATCATTTCCAGTTACTGGTATGACCTGTGCATCCTGCGCAGCAAGTGTAGAGTCTGTACTAAAACATACTGAAGGTGTCTTTGATGCCAGCGTCAATTTTGCCAGCAGTTCTGTTTTGGTAGAATATGATAAAGCCATAAATCCCGAGAACTTTCAAAATGCGTTAAGAGGAGTTGGTTACGATTTAATTCTGGATACCGAAAATTCATCAGAAGCCCAGCAAGAACTTCAACAAAAACACTATCAGGATATAAAAAACCGTACTATTTGGTCGGCTATTCTTACCCTTCCAATTTTCGTATTAGGAATGTTCTATATGAATTGGGGACCAGGAAAATGGATTTCCTTGGTACTGACGTTTCCTATACTTTTTTGGTTTGGGCGAAGTTTCTTTATAAACGCCTTTAAGCAAGCCAAATATGGTAAAGCCAATATGGATACCTTGGTAGCCTTGAGTACTGGAATCGCTTTCTTGTTTAGTGTATTCAATACATTTTTTTCTGAATTTTGGTTGAGTCGAGGTACTGAACCTCACGTCTATTATGAAGCAGCAACAGTAATTATAACCTTTATTTCCTTGGGGAAATTATTGGAGGAAAAGGCAAAATCTAATACCTCTTCGGCTATTAAAAAACTGATGGGTCTACAACCTAAAACGCTAAAAATTATTGAGAATGATGAAGAAAAAGAAATTCCGATTTCATCTGTGCAAGTAGGGCAAACTATTTTGGTGAAACCTGGAGAAAAAATTCCTGTTGATGGTTTAGTCTCAAAAGGAAATTCTTATGTGAATGAAAGTATGATTACGGGGGAACCTGTTCCTGTAGAAAAAACAAAGGATGAAAAAGTATTTGCAGGTACGGTAAACCAAAAAGGAAGTTTTCAATTTACCGCTGAAAAAGTAGGCGGGGAAACCTTATTATCCCAAATCATCAAAATGGTACAGGAAGCCCAAGGAAGTAAAGCGCCTGTTCAAAAATTGGTCGATAAAATCGCTGGAATATTTGTTCCTGTGGTAATGAGTATTTCCATTATAACATTTATTGTTTGGTTTTCGATTGGTGGTAACAACGCATTTTCTCAAGCATTATTGACTTCAGTCGCTGTATTGGTCATTGCCTGTCCTTGCGCATTAGGGTTGGCAACACCTACGGCAATAATGGTAGGCATTGGCAAAGGAGCAGAAAATAATATTCTTATAAAAGATGCCGAAAGCTTGGAACTAGGTTATAAAGTAAATGCGGTAATTCTTGACAAAACAGGCACGATTACAGAAGGAAAACCTAATGTAACTGATGTAATTTGGAACGATAAACTTGACGACCTAAGTAAATACAAACAAACTCTATTGGCTATCGAAAGTCAATCAGAACATCCTTTGGCAGAAGCGGTTGTCAACCATTTAAAAGAGCAAAACGTCGAACAATCTGAAATTTCAGCTTTTGAAAGTATTACGGGAAAAGGCGTTCAAGCTGAAAATGGTTCAAAGTATTATGTGGGCAACCATAAACTAATGGTCGAGAAAAATATTCAAATCGACATTAACTTTACCCAAACAACTGAAAGTTTAGAAGACCAAGCAAAGACGGTAATATTCTTCAGTAATGAAAAACAAGTGCTGGCAATACTGGCCATTGCGGACAAGATTAAGGAAACTTCTAAAAAGGCAATAGCTATACTGCAAGAAAGAGGAATTGAAGTGTATATGCTTACTGGAGATAATAAGAAAACCGCATCTGCTGTCGCAATGCAGGTAGGAATAACAAATTACAAAGGTGAAGTAATGCCTTCGGAGAAAGCAGCTTTTGTTGAAAAATTACAGGCAGATGGAAAAATAGTAGCTATGGTTGGCGATGGCATCAATGATTCTCACGCTTTAGCACAGGCTAATGTGAGTATTGCAATGGGTAAAGGATCAGACATAGCAATGGACGTCGCAAAAATGACATTGATAACGTCAGATTTACAATCCATTCCCAAAGCATTAGAGCTATCAAAAAGAACCGTGTTAGGTATCCGACAAAACCTGTTTTGGGCATTCATTTATAACATCATTGGAATACCTATTGCCGCAGGTGTTTTGTATCCAATAAATGGTTTCTTATTAGATCCTATGATTGCAGGAGCAGCAATGGCATTCAGTAGTGTTTCGGTAGTGACAAATAGTCTAAGACTTAAACGAATAAAACTTTAATATTAATTATAAATTCAAATACTATGAAAACTTTAAAATTTAAAACAAATATTAATTGTGGTGGTTGTGTATCTAAAGTAACCCCTTTTTTAAACAAACAAGATGGTGTTGTAAACTGGGAAGTAGATACAACCAATCCTGATAAAATTCTAACTATAGAAGGCGATGGAGCTTCGGAAGAAGATGTAAAAGCTACATTACAGAAAATTGGATTTAAGGCCGAGTCCGTAGATTAATAATTCCGCTTTAATATGGTAAAAACTATAAAAATTTGTTTTTCAGATACTTAATTTATTTTAGTGATAATTATAAATAAAACTCTAAACAATTCTTAAACAAATTTTCAGCAATCTTTAGACAAACGCTGAGCAGTTGTTAAACAAACTTTAGTAAATGTCTAATCCTAAAACTACTTTACAGTTTAAACTTATCGTACTAATATAACTTTACTTATTTTAACAGTCGTCCTAAAATAGCTTTACATAAAAAATATTGATACTAAAATAACTTTACACACCTTTAATTTAGAGTAACAAAACAAAACCCTTCAATCATTACAACTGAAGGGTTTTTAAATAAATAAAAAGGTATTCCAATCTGATAAATCAAGAATACTTCACACACAAAACCACGATAACAAAAAGTACAATAAATACCGTTGCAGTTAAAAAACCTGTAATGAAACCTTTTAAAAATAATAGCTTTTCTTTATTCATATTCATTTCCCATGAAAATGGGAATCTCATTTATTAGTTTTTTGTCATTCCTGCGAAGGCAGGAATCTATTAATGATAACAAGGCGGCTAGGCACAACCTCTATAGACCTAGTAACGCCTTGCCTTTCTAAAAACAGCAAGTAATTAGACATCTTATTCCCATGAAAATGGAAATCTTTATCATTTCCTGTTTGGTTCTGAACTTCTCGAAGTAAAAAACAAAGCGACAGCTACCCAACCGTCGCTTTGAAAGGTTTCCTAAGATCCACTTTTAACACACCTAACAACATGCATTGCCCAAATAAAACTACGTGTTGTTTATCCATAATTTTCTAAGAAAAAAATGTACGGTGTGTTAATATTTAGTTCTGATGAAAACGGGGGTTCAAGTAATTTAGGTTTACTTTAAATAAAAATATAATACAGTAAATAACAGTATTCCAATCCCAAAGGCACTACAAAATCCTATTATAAACCATTTTAAATGTTCTGTTTTTCTTTCTTCTAAATTCATATTCATTGCCACGTGTTACATTGAGTTAAATCGAAATGAAAGTTGAAATTTTTTAATTAGATCTTTACATTTATTTAGTCAGCAAGGCGACGAGAAGTAAGCCGTCAATCGCCCTGCCTTAAACAACAGTATCAATGAAATACTGTATTTATAACACATATTAAATGTAGCACAAAAGTGTTTTTCTGAAACTCGTTGTCTAGGTATAAACTAGCAACCGCTATATTTCTAAAATTCGATTTCTCTCTTCAACGGTTTCTTTAATGTCTTCTTGGGTTTGGATAAAAAGTTCCATAATTGCATCTTCAATAGCTTCATTCTGGTTAAGACCGTTAAATACATTTCTTATCATTGATGATCCGTAAGGTGTTCCTCTTCTGTTAGTTATTTTCTTCTCTTTTAAAATTTTCAGAACACCTTTTGTATAATTATGTGCTAAAACTTTTTTGAGTTTAATGCGTTGTTCTTTGTGTATCATATATTTCTATATTAATCATTAACGGATCGTACATTGTAATACAATAAAAGCACTGATAAACACAGTTTTTTAATTTCATATTAAATTGCACCTGCCCTAGAACAGGTGCAATAACCAATAAAAACTGTAATCATGAAAAAAAGTAATTAATCAACCTAAAAATTGAAGCTGAACTACTTTAAACCTTCTAATCATTTTGTATATTATTACAACAAAAAATTAATATGTTACTTTTAAACTATTTTTAGCTACGTCCATTATTAAAAATTATTTGCAATACAATTTTTAGATAATAAGGAAACTTCTATACGTTACTTAACCATAAATAACATGAAAAAAATAAAAACTGTAAGTGTAATTTCAACCTTGTTTTATGGGATTATTAATTTATTTTAAAATTAGATATTCTAATCCAATCTTTTAATTTTACTATATTAGTTGTCTTTAATAAAAAAACTCATTATTATAATTTAAGACTGCAAAAAGCAATGATTATTTTGTATTAACATGAAAAAAAGAATCAGCATTTTACAGTCTAAATTAGCATAAATATATAAATGTCTCCACAAATATAGACATTTATCTCAATAATTAAACAATATGGAGCAATTTTCCTCTAAAATTAAATTAAGAATACTCGAACATCTAAAAGATAAAGGGATTAGTAATCGAAAATTTTATGGAGATACTGGAATTGCTAATGGTATTTTAGGAAAAAAAACTGGTCTTACTGAGTTAAACATAGAAAAATATCTCAATGCTTATAAAGAAGTAAATCCAACTTGGTTATTGACGGGAAAAGGGAATATGTATAATTTAAGTGAAGATCAGCAAATAGATATTAATATTTTGAATAGTAATCCTGATTTTAGTTTGAGTTTGCTTAATTCACTAGTGAATGATGAAAAAGTAAAAAAAGCTTTAACCCTTATAATTGGAAAAGAGATAAACAATTTTTTCACACACAAACTACTCGATATATTAAATAATGAAAATATTTGTAACGCATTGAAAAATCAATTAAAAGACAGCAAACAGAAAAATAGCGAATAAAGTTTATTTTTTTTTGCCTTTTAAAATTTTTGAAGTCAATCTTGCAATTTTCTTTATTTCTGAATAATCAGTTTCTTTTGTTGTGAGTCTTTTGATCTCTATTTCTACAAACCATTGAATAGTTTCAGATTCTTTAAATTCTGACTCTAACTTTTTTAGGAGTTCATTTTTAATATTTTCTAATTCCTCTTTTGCCATGACTCTAAAGGTTATTAGTCTTTGTTTATCTCGTTGTCAATTTTCTTAATAGATTCTCCAATATTTTCTCCAGTAAAATCAATCATTGCTTTATACGTTACTGTTTCGTCTTTTGAAGGCATAATATTGGCAATGTCATTTATAGTTTTTGACTCTCCTTCTAAAGACTTTAAATTTCTAGCAATATTAGAAAGTCTAACGGTATTTTTAGTTGTTCTCTTTATCAAGAAAAACAATAGATAACTAGAAATTAGTGATAAGATAATGATAGAAGTATAGTAATAAGGTTTGGGAAAATCCTTCCTTGCCCAAATACTCCAAATTATATAATAAATTGAAATAGATAAAATCATGTATGAAATAATAAACATAATTTTTCTGAAAATTTTAATATGAATAAACATTGAACTGAAAGAAACAAAAAGAGCAGAAAAAAAGAGAGTTACAGGAATGCCTATTGCATAGCAGAACATTCGAGCATTATAATATCCGAAAACTTCAACTTCAGAATTTTTATCAAAGCACATGTGAATAAATGGTGCTGTAAATGCTATTACAGCACCAATTACTAAAGAAATAATTTTTATATTATCCCCTATCGTCTGGATGTTGAATTTTATCTTTGTCAATGGTTTCAATAGTGTTATCGTCTTCGTTTAAAGCTTCAGGGTTACAACCTGTTAAATTCATCAATAAAATTCCTGTCAAGATTAGAAATACTTTTTTCATGTTAATACTTTTTAAAATTAATAATTTACTAAATCGTAAAATACTAATAAAATATAGAGTATTGTAATGATAAAAGCCTATAATTCAACCTTACATGCTATTTTTTTATATCGCATATAAAGCAAAACTGCTGTGTTTTTGATTAGTTAACTTTTTCAAATATTTTTATATTTGTAAAAGCGTTATCTAGCCATAAATAACATGAAAATATAAAGACAATAAGGATAATTTTCCTTATGATTTATGAGATCATTCATTTATTTTAAAACAAGATATTCTAATCTAATCTTTTAATTTTACTATCTTAGTTGTCTTAAATAATAAACTCATTATTGTAATTAAGACTGCAAAAAGCAATGATTATTTTGTATTAACATGAAAAAAAAATCAGCATTTTACAGTCTAAATTAGTATAAATACATAAATGTCTCCACAAATATAGACACTTATCTCAATAATTAAACAATATGGAGCGATTTTCCTCTAAAATTAAATTAAGAATACTCAAACATCTAAAAGATAAAGGGATTAGTAATCGAAAATTTTATGGAGATACTGGAATTGCTAATGGTGTTTTAGGAAAAAAAACTGGTCTTACTGAGTTAAACATAGAAAAATATCTCAATGCTTATAAAGAAGTAAATCCAACTTGGTTATTGACGGGAAAAGGGAATATGTATAATTTAAGTGAAGATCAGCAAATAGATATTAATATTTTGAATAGTAATCCTGATTTTAGTTTGAGTTTGCTTAATTCACTAGTGAATGATGAAAAAGTAAAAAAAGCTTTAACCCTTATAATTGGAAAAGAGATAAACAATTTTTTCACACACAAACTACTCAATATATTAAATGATGAAAATATTTTTAACGCATTGAAAAATCAATTAAAAGACGACAAACAGAAAAATAGCGAATAGAGGTTATTTTTTTTTGCCTTTTAAAATTTTTGAGGTCAATCTTGCAATTTTCTTTATTTCTGAATAATCAGTTTCTTTTGTTGTGAGTCTTTTGATCTCTATTTCTACAAACCATTGAATAGTTTCAGATTCTTTAAATTCTGACTCTAACTTTTTTAGGAGTTCATTTTTAATATTTTCTAATTCCTCGTTCTCCATGACTCTAAAGATTCTTAGTCTTTATTTATTTCGTTGTCAATTTTCTTAATAGATTCTCCAATATTTTCTCCAGTAACATCAATCATTGCTTTATAGGTGACTGTTTCGTCTTTTGAAGGCATAATATTAGCAATGTCATTTATAGTTTTTGACTCTACTTCTAAAGACTTTAGATCTCTAGCAATATTAGAAAGTCTAATGGTATTTTTAGTTGTTCTCTTTATTAATAAAAACAATAGATAACTAGAAATTAGTGATAAGATAATGATAGAAGTATAGTAATAAGGTTTGGGAAAATCTTTCCTTGCCCAGATACTCCAAATTATATAATAAATTGAAATAGATAAAATCATGTATGAAATAATAGACATAATTTTTCTGAAAATTTTAATATGAATAAACATTGAACTGAAAGAAACAAAAAGAGCAGAAAAAAAGAGAGTTACAGGCATGCCTATTGCATAGCAGAACATTCGAGCATTGTAATATCCGAAAACTTCAACTTCAGAACTTTTATCAAAGCACATGTGAATAAATGGTGCTGTAAAAGCTATTAAAGCACCAATTACTAAAGAAATAATTTTTAAAATATCTCCTATCGTTTGGATGTTGAATTTTATTTTTGTCAATGGTTTCAATAGTGTTATCTTCTTCGTTTAAGCTTCAAGTGTTCAATTTGTATACATTACTGAAAACAAAATGGATACCCCCAACTGTTGAATCTTTTTTTCATAATAAGTTATACTTAAATTAGGTTTTACTAGTCTGTAAATTACTAATAATACGTAAAGTATTTCAATGAATAAAGTATAAAACCTTGGCTTTTATTATGATTTAATTTATCATATTTAGTAAAGTGTAAATTCAGCATCAAAGATAAAAGTCTAAAAAGCAACTCATTACGGTAATACCGTAAAATAGATACAGTTTTACAATAGCTAAGCTTGTTGCCTACAAATAAAAAACGCAATAAACTTACGGGTTTCCGTAATGAGAAAATGTATTCTCGCATTTTAGTAAACTTAGTTGTGAAGATAAAACCATGTGTTTGGTATTGCTTATAAAATAACAAGATTTACAAAGTTTTCTTTTCTTTAAAAGAAACCATGTTTTGATATATTTTTAAAAGCTTCAATTGTAATTATTGAAGCTTTTGTTTTATCATAAAACCTAACTTATCACTAAGCAATGAGTTGTTTTAACCTTTATTTTTCATTCATCATTAAGCCTTAAATAATAAAGAAAAATCAACTCACTGTTAAGCAGTAAGCTGAAATTTAGATACAAAAGGAACTCATCATTAAGCAGATAGTGAAGAATTTAGTTTTTCATATCAACTTATTGCTAAAGAACAAGTTGAAAAAAATTACTCATCACTTAGTGATTAGTTGTGAAAATAGATAGATTTTTATTTGCTTTTATCATAGAATACGATAAGTTCTATTCAAATTGAAAACGCTTTCAATGGGTCATTTTTTAAGTACTCAATGTCTCAAAATTTTCGAGTTTATTATTTTAAACTTCTACATCTCATTTACAAAAATAAAGGTGAAAAAGAACATTGAAATATCTTTAAAAAAAAGATAAATGAACGTGTCAAGAACCTTAAAGTAATACTTTAAGTAAATCGAAAATCAGTATTCATTTTTTATCGCTGAAATTGGGTATCCAATTTGAGGATCGCAACGTTATTTTTTTATGCAAATCAGAACGTAAATATTTTTTTCAATTCTTTTTTTAAAACTGATCACTGAATGAAAAATTTTAATTTTGTTCAAATTTTTTATTAAATAATTTGAAAAACGACCTATTTTTTTGAAAAAAGGCTGTTTTTTGAAATTAAATTATGAAAAAAATATATTCGTTTTTTAATTCAATTTTTTAATTTGTTTTTTTAAAAATTAACTAATTGTAATTCAGTGAATTATAAAAAAAAGTAAAAGTGGTTTTATTTTTTTTCGAAAAGGTCAAATCACTTTCACTTTTTAACTGAATTTCAAATTAAAACACCAAATTCTTGCTGTTTTTCTGAAAAAAGGCTGTTTTTTGAAGTTTATTTTTTGAAAAAAAATTCTGAAAAGTTTTTGAAAAAAATATAATTAAATGATAAATAGTATTTAATAAAATAAGGGTCAATGTGGATTGATTTTTCGTAAGCACTCGGTAAAACCCGTATTGCATATTTCAGGATGATTTTGTAAGACTGTATTTTACATAAAAGGAGTTATGAAAAACCGTATTACACTGATAGTTAGCAAGCTTAGTATTTCTAGTTCTTAGATAGGTGTCTGATTTTAAGCTATTCTTAGTATTGGAGAGATTCTGCTAAGAAAATGGTATTTCTTTAACAATTTAAACTACTGCTGGATTTTTCCAATTTTGTGGTAGTAATTCTTCTAATTTATTGGCTTTATGCTCAGGTAATCTTTTAAAGACATCATGTAGCCACAGATACGGATTTACATCATTGATTTTACAAGTAGCAAAGAAAGAATACATGATAGCTGCATGTTGTGCAGCCTTGTGAGATCCCGCGAAGAGATAATTTTTGCGCCCGAGTGCCAGTGGTCTAATTGCATTTTCTATTAGGTTGTTATCAATCAGATACTTTCCATCTTGTGTGTAAGCGCTTAGCTTATCCCACAAGTTTAAACTATACGCAAAAGCCTTTCCAATAGCGCTTTTAGGCAATACTTTACTGTACTCTTGTTGCATCCAAGTATGAAGCTTTTCTAAAATAGGCTTCGCACATAACTCTCTATAGCGTTTTATGGTCTGTGTATTTGTAGTACGCTCTTTTATTTTTCGCTCTATGGCATATAGTTTTTGGATTTGCCCCATAGCATGGCTGGCTCTTGCGTTATCATTATCAAGTGCTTTTTCAAAATAGCGCCTGGCATGTGCCATGCAAGCCAAGAGCTTTATCGGATGTTTGGTACTTAGATTTTGGTATGCTCTATATCCATCAGTTTGCAATGTTCCGCTAAACTGTTGTAAAAAATCTTTTGGAACTTTTGCTGACCTGCTAGGATCGTACTTAAATAATACTAATCGTTCCACTGGTGCATGGAATACCCAATGATATCCTGTATGCAAGCTTCCGTTTTTATGATTGTCTTGAACTTTGATCGGCGACTCGTCCCCTTGGAGGTACTGACTTTGTAATACTACTTTTTGTAGGACTTCATATAATACCTCCAATTGTGTTACTCCTTTAGAAAACCAACCTGTCATTGATGACATTGCTACAACAACGTCTTCTCTTTTTAAAATTTGTATCTGACGATAAAAAGGAAGATGATCCACGAACTTGCTGACACAAATATGGGCTAATAATCCAGCTCCAACATTGGATTTTGGCAAGATCATGCTAGGAAGTGAAGCAATAACGATTCCTGCATCATTTGGTAATGCATATTTTGGACGAATAATTTTACGAACATAGACCCTAGAAGGCGTATACTCCAATACTTCTGTAATTTCTTCACCTATTTTAATACTACCTTGAGCAATATGCACAGGTTCTACTATTTCTTCAACTCTTGGTAAATGCGAAGCTAATGGTAAACGAATAGGATGCTTTTTTGTTTTTGACCGATTGTAACTAATCTGCTGTTGTACTACCGCTGTCTGCTCAGAAGTTTCTTCTGTAAATAGTCCTAATTGAAGTGCATCTGTGTTAGGAACAAATCGTTCGCTTTTACTACCAAAAATAAGGCGTTTTAACTCAGATAACTGTAATTCTAAATTTTGATAGTTAGAGAGTAACTGTTCATATTCTGATTTAGGAATCTGAACATAATCTTGATCGATAACCACTGTAGATAAGGATGTTTTCACATGTTAAAAATACAAATACTCCTTAGAAAAAACAATGTTTTACAACAATTTATGCAGGTATTTGATATCGCTTTTTTCTACGAATATGAGAGATTGAAATACCATCGATAAGTAACACCAATTGCGAATAACTAAGAGTAATACCCATCACAGAAGCATCATATACAGGCAACTCAAAGCGACCAGATTCCAAGCGTTTATAATACAACACAAAACCACCATCTTCCCAATGTAATATTTTTACTTTATCACGTGATTTGTTGATAAATATATATGCAGTTCCATCCAGAGCAGAGCCGTTGAGTTCTTTTTGGATAATACCTGCTAGACCATCAAAACTCTTACGCATATCGGTGGGGTGACTATATAAATGATAACGGTGTGAAATTCCTAGTCCAAACATGATATAAGTTGAGTTAATGAGCAAAGAGTCTTTTGATTTAATAAACAGGTATCTAAATGTAGACGAACACCGTTTGGATATTCAATTTTAATTGATGAATCAGAAGTAGTCATGGGCATATCAACTTCAATAGGAATAAATTTACTCCAAGATGGTTCTTCTCTAGGATGAATTTCCGCTTGATCTAATTTCTTTTCAAGATGATAGTGTTTCAGCCAATATTTTAAAGTAGCCAGCTTGATATCTTCACGCTCACAAAAATATTTCTGATCGATATCTTCTAAGTACATCATTTCTATCAAGGCAAACATACGCTCTTGTTTCTTGGAGTTTTTCATCTGACTAAAATAATCCACTCAAAGATTCTCTGCAATATGCAGTTTACCGAAGGCTTACGATTTTTCTATGATTTTTTTGAAAAAAAATAAAAAACAGCTTTAGTTTTCTTAATGGAAAATACGTCTATTCCATTCTTCAAAATAGCTGAAAAATTCAGTTCAAAAGACCGTTCCATTTTCAAGCTAATTTCATAGAATTTACAATCGCTTAAAGACTTTTGTGTAGTACACAAAATTTTACAAATGATAACTCAGTTTTGTTTTAAATCTTTGTACTCACAAACGCGTCAAACTGTATTAAAGAAATTATCCTATAAGTATAACGATCCTAAAAAATGAGCTGGCGTAATTAAAACGAATGTTGAACCTTAAAAAAAGAAATAATAAAAACAGTAATTCTATGTGCTTTTTGAACTGTTTTCTAAGCAATAGTATTGCCTTTAAAGGCATTTGTATGATACAAAATGCGTACAAATGATATCTCAGTTTTGTTTTAAATCTTTGTATTCATAAACGCATCAAACTGTATTTAAGAAATTGTCATATAAGTATAACGATCATAAAAAATGAGTTGGCGTAATTAAAACGAATGTTTAACCTTAAAAAAAGAAATAAAAAAATCAGTAATTATGTGTGCTTTTTTAACCATTTTCTTAGTCATAGCCTTCCCTTTCGAGTCTTTGGTTCGGAACCAAAATTTTACAAATGATATTTCAGTTTTATATAGAATCTTTGTAATCATAAAGACATAAAGAATTTATGCAAGCTTTAAAATAGAACTATCATTACTAACTAATAAAGTCAATTTTTCGGAGAAAACTAATTGTACTGCTTTTCAAAGAATCATATAAAATCAATGACTTACAGTTTTTACGTACCGAGTACCAAAAGTGAACAAATGATGTTTAATCAATTCATTCCATATTTGTATTCTATAACGGTTTAGAGACCTCATGAATTAAATATTACTTCAAAGTTTAGAGACTTTGAGTACCTGAAAAATAGTCAGTAACCTTAAAAAGAAACAATATGTAAAAATTATAAACCAATAAAGAATTTATCAAATAAATCATTCCAGAAGTTTTGAACATAATAGAATCAATAAACAATTTAAACATACAATAGTAAGAGATAATCACTTTATCGTGAAGTGATCATTATAATAAATAAAACATACAATAATATTCCTTAATCTAAAATTGTAAGATTTTAACTATTAATTTGTTGTAGAATCATTGGAATTAGTTTCAATTCTTTGTAATATTGAAGATATGATTTCAAATAATTCTACAATTTTTAAAAAGGGAATAACAGCATCTAGCCACGTATTAGCGGTAAGATGTAATACAATAGTTCCTATAAATGAAAAATGTAAAAGATACAACAACATTAAAAACGATTTCTATTGAAGAATTAAAAAGCTTCGACGGATTCGCTGATGTGTCTAATGAACAAGCAATTGAAATTATAAACACTTTAAAAGAATTATCATTATTAACTCATAACATCATTACCAACTATGGGCAATCTGACTCAATTTCAAAGCTTTGCAAAGAAAAGCAATAAATCAGCTATTACTAACAATAAAGCCGTTATCTACACAAGAGTTTCGGGTTCAAAACAAAAAGACAATACGAGTCTTGAAAGTCAAAATGAATATTGTACCGCTTATGCAAAGAGGGCAAAGCTAGATATATCGGGCTATTTTGGTGGTACGTATGAAAGCGCTAAAACAGATGACCGCAAGCAGTTTCAAAAAATGCTAAGCTTTGTACGACAAAAAAAGATAGCAACGATCATTGTATACAGTATAGATCGTTTTTCTAGGGCGGGCGCAAGTGCTATTACTACCGTTGAGAAATTACAAAAAAAGGGTATCAATGTAATTTCAGTCACACAACCAATGGACACCAAAACATCAACAGGTACATTCTTTCAAAATCTGAATTTACTATTTAGTAAATATGATAATGACCAAAGGCGTGACAAAACAGTCACAGGAATGAAACAACGTCTTTTACAAGGTTTCTATATTGGAAACGCTCCACTTGGATATAAAAACGCTAGAGACGAACAAAATAGACCGATTCTTATACACAACGAAAAAACGAAGTTAGTTCGCAAAGCATTTGAATGGAAAGCCAACGAAAACATATCAAATGTCGAGATTCTAAAACGACTTAAAAATTACGGACTCAAACTATATGCGCCACGCCTTACCGATATGTTTCGCAATCCTGTATATTGTGGACTCATTGCAAATAGCTTACTGGATGGACAAGTTGTACAAGGAAATCACAAACCAATTGTATCAAAAGGGTTGTTTTTAAAAGTAAATAACATCAACGAAAAAAATGGTGGTGGTTTTAAGCACACTAAGCACAACATACATTTACCGATGAAAGGATTTATTAAATGTGATAGATGCGAAAAACCAATAACAGGATATACAGAGAAAATATATAAGATTAACTATTATAGATGCAATGCAAAAGGCTGTAGTGGTTATAGCCGTGCAGATAAATTGAATGAGAAATTCAAAAACTTATTAAGTACTTTAGAGGTAGCCAAAAAATTCATAGCACCGTTAAAGTGTCAACTGAACTATGTATTTGAATATCATAATGAATCAAATAAGGATGTTACAGAGCAATTAAAGTATAACCTAAACGCTATTAAAGAGAAGCTAGAAAAAGTAGAGGAACGTTTTGTATATGGTGAAATAAATATGGAACTTTACACAAAGTTTAGCAAAAAACTAAAGCTAGAACAAGAAGCAATAGAAAAGGAAATCAAAAATAACAGCATAGAAAAATCTAAGTTTAATTTGTATATGGATAATTCTATAAAATTAGTTTCTAACTTGCATAAAACATGGGAGTTATCAAACTATGTGAACAAACAAAAACTACAAGACTTACTATTTCCACACGGAATACGGTATAGCCGTGAAAAAGACAGCTATCTAAGTCTTGAGTTAAACCCTGTATTGAGTTTAATTAGTTCATTATCAGAGGTTTTAAATCCAAAAGAGAACGAAGAAATTACGGGTAAACATAATAAATTCGCTTACGTAAGCCTTGGAGAAAATTTAGCAAAAGTTTTTTGGTTTTAGTTTTCCAAAGAGAAAACTAAAAATACCTGCCAGAAAATGCCTTTTCTTTTGTTTCTGTTTTCTTTGGGCAAGCAAAGAAAATGAAAATTAATAGTGAAAAATGAGCTGCTAATCTATAAATTTTCTAACATCTTCAATTTTTTTGAATATGATTGTATCAAACATTTATAAGTTGAAAAAACAAACATATAATGGAAGACACTCACTTACAATCTATCAAATATTGGTCAAAAGATGATCGCCCGCGAGAAAAATTAGCTGACAAAGGAAAAACTGCATTAAGTGATGCAGAATTACTCGCCATTTTAATCCGATTAGGAAACAAAGAAGAAAGTGCCGTATCACTTTCCAAACGTATTTTAGCTTCTGTTGGCGGAAATTTGAACGAACTCGCAAAGTTATCTTCAGAACAATTGCGAAAATTTAAAGGAGTTGGACTCGTGAAAGCAATTACAATTATCGCCGCATTAGAATTTGGCAAACGAAGACAAGTAGAAACCAAAGTAGAACTCAAAAAAATTACGTCGAGCAGAATGGTATTCGAAATCATGCAACCAATTATTGGCGAATTGCCACACGAAGAATTTTGGATTATATATCTCAACAATTCAAACAAAGTGCTTAAAAAAATTCGATTGAGCAAAGGCGGAATCACCGGAACATTAGTTGACATTCGTTTGGTGTTAAAAACAGCATTGGAAGTTGGCGCAGTTGCGATTATTTTAGCACATAATCATCCATCAGGAACATTAAAAGCAAGTGCGGCAGACAAAGCAATTACGAAGAAATTAAGTTTAGGTGCCGAAAATATAGATATAAAAGTATTAGATCATTTAATTATCACAGAAAAAGAGTATTTTAGTTTCGCTGATGAAAACTTACTCTAAGAACTCGTTTAAACTTTTAGGATTTAAGCGAAAATTAGAAGTTTTCAATTCTGATGAAGGCTTTTCTGAGTTGCATAGCAGTGTTAAGCAATGAAGAAAAGACAAATACAGAAATGAAAAGAGCAATTTTTTAGCAAATTAAAAAAGATTAAAAGAGTTCTAAATGCTGTTAGTATACACACAAAAAATTACACCAAGACTCCGATACACATTTAAACATTTGCTTACGCGGATATTAGGTATTCCTGTTGATTTTACAACTAAAATAGAAACCTTTATTGCGCATAACGAAGTGAAAATGTCGTACGCAAAACAACCGCTTGGCGATGAATTCTTTGTGCGAAGTCAAGATCTATTATTTGAGCAAGGAATTGGAGAAATAGATATTACTATTCAGCAATGGGATAAAACACCTTGCTTATTTCCCACAGGCGAAAAAAGTATGATTCCATTCGATATTTTTGCCGCGAGTTTCTATTTATTAAGTAGATATGAAGAATATTTACCTTATGTAAAAGACGAACACGGACGTTATACAGCAGCGGAAAGTTTAGCGTTTAAAAATGATTTTCTGACAACGCCTGTCGTGGATATTTGGTGTCAAAAATTTAAAAAAATATTCTTAGAAGCTTTTCCAACGATTGTTCCTGAAGAACGCAAATTTTCATACACACCAGTCATAAATATTCCAGTTGCATATGCATACAAAAAGCGTGGAATGATTAGAGTACTTGGCGGATTTGTTACAGATATTGTACGGTTTAAATTTTCACGTTTCATAGACCGTTTTGCGGTATTACTAGGCATGAAAGAAGATCCATATGACAATTTTGAAGCATTTATTGCATTACACAAAAAATACCGCACAAAAGCATACTATTTTTTCCAAATTGGGAATTATTCAACGCACGATCATAACATTTCTATCTATAAAAATGAGTTCATTCGATTGATAAAAAACGTCTCTGATTACAGTAAAATTGGGCTTTTAGCTTCCTATGAATCATTTACAGATATCGAAAAACTAAAAGTAGAGAAGAAGCGACTCAACACAACAATAAACAAACCTGTAAAACGCGCGCGCCAACATTTTAACAAGCTAAATGTGCCACAATTTTATAGAAATTTAATCGATCTAGAATTTACCGAAGACTATTCTATGGGTTATCGCAATACCAACGGATTTCGCGCAGGAACGTGCAGTCCATTTTACTTTTATGACATTGGTATGGAAATTCAAACGCCGCTAAAAATTCATCCATTTTGTATGGAATATTCGGGCGAACTAAATGCTGAGGTTTTTACAAGTGAAATCATGAAAATGTTGGCAGAAGTACAAAAAGTAAACGGTACTTTTATACCTGTATTTCACAACGTAGTACTTTCCGAACGTAACTTAGAATGGAAAGAATTGTATATCAATTTATTAAAAGAACACAGCAATGCGTAACATTACCGATATTTTCTTTGATTTAGATCATACACTTTGGGATTTTGAAAAAAACTCTGCATTAACCTTTCAAAAAATACTTACTGAAAGTGAAGTTCCTGTAGATTTTGATCGTTTTTTAGAAATATATGTGCCAATTAATTTAGAATATTGGCGACTTTTTCGCGAAGAAAAAATTTCCAAAACAGAACTGCGTTATGAACGTTTGGCAAAAACTTTTAAAGCGTTGGAATTTGAAGCTTCTGACGAATTAATCAATCATTTAGCGGAACAATATATTGCGCACTTATCAAGCTTCAATCATCTTTTTGAATACACTTTAGAACTACTTGAAAATTTACATGGAAACTATAAACTTCATATTATTACCAACGGTTTTCGAGAAGTGCAAAATAGAAAAATAAAAGCTTCGGGTATTTATGATTATTTTGAACATATTATAGATTCTGAAAGTGTTCATGTAAAAAAACCGAATCCAATAATATTCAATCACGCATTAGCGTTGGCAAGTGTTTCGCCTGAAAATACACTCATGATTGGCGATAGTTTTGAAGCTGATATTCAAGGTGCATTGGCAGTAAATATGCATGCGATTCATGTAGATTTTGACCAAAAACACGAACATTCACACTGTCCAATAGTTCGTCACTTATCAGAAATTGAAAAAATTCTGTAATAAAAGTATGAAAGCGTCGTTTTTTCAATAGGTTAGTTGTTATATCAATATAGTTCGACTTAAGAAATGGCTATTATAAAGCCGTTATGGATTTTGAATTCAAAAGTATAGTGAAGCGTCGGTTCGAGTGATTTTGAGGCACGAAAAATCGTATCGAGAACCAGTTTAGTATAAAAAAATCTATTCTCGATACAAATTTTACTTATTTTCAATCGTAAAATTCACTCGAATTGACGAATTTTATCAAAATGCACAATCGATTATTATAAGAATAAAATATAATAAAATCAATGCTTTGTCACTTCGAGCGCAGTCGAGAAGCTAAAGAATACAGCTGCTTTTTATTAATCTCGATAGCTACGCGAAGTATTTTTAATCAAAATATATTTTGATTTCAATAATGCTCGATTTGACAATTCAAAAATTAAAATCAAAACCTTCAATGATAAAAAAAATCATTCCACTTTTACTACTATTTGTCATCACTTCTTGTGTGAAAGATGTCGATTTTGAACAAGCGGAAGATTTGTCAATTTCTCCAATTGTAGAATCGAGTTTGATCTTTTTTAACTTTCCTGCTTCAGAATTTTCAGAACCAACAGGAACCGCAATTGTAACTGTTAGTGACGATTTAGAATTGGATGTTTTTAATGAAGAATTTATTCGTGATAACTTAATTAGAGCCGAATTCTTCTTTGAAGTAACGAACTCAATTGATCGAAATTTTAGAGCAGATGTTATTCTATACGATGAAAACAATCAAGTAGTTCATACATTTAATATTGATACAACTCCAAATGGAAATACCGAAGTTGTCACCACACATACCGAAGTTTTTGAAGATGCTTCGTTGGAACAATTAAAAAATACTGTACGACTCGAACTAATTTTAAATATGTTTCCAAGTCCGACAGGAATTCCACTCAATCAAAACAGTCAAGGAATTATAAAAATGCGCTCCAAAGCGACTTTATTTTTTCAAATAGATAGCTAAAATTAACAATATAATCTGTGAAAAAACTCAGTATAGTATTCATACTCTTTTCTTTTTTTGTGCATGCGCAGAACAAGCAATTGCTGTATAATTATACGGACATTCCACAATCGTTGTTGTTAAATCCTGGCGCTGAAGTCAATTATAAATGGCATATTGGAATTCCGTTATTATCACACATTCATGCAAGTTTTGGTGCTTCTGGCGTTTCGGCATATGATTTATTTGCAGCTAATGGAATTGATTTTAATGAAAAACTACGGAGAGTTGTCTATAATTTAGATCGAAATGATTACTTCACAATCAATCAGCAAGTAGAAATTTTAAGTGGCGGATTTGCTGTTGGAAAATCGTTCGAACGCAATAAATATCTTTCCTTTGGATTGTATCAAGAAACAGATATTCATTTGTATTATCCGAGAGATTATGCAATTTTGGCATACGAAGGAAATCGTGATAATATCGATCGTGAATTTGATTTGAGCGATTTGAACGGAAAAGGCGAATTAATTTCTGTGCTTCATGTCGGTTTAACAACTAAAGTGAACAAAAAATGGACGTATGGAATTCGTGGAAAAATATATTCGAGTCTACTCAATTTTAAATCCACCAATAATAATGGAAGTTTTGTCACTACAGAAGGCACAAATAATTTCTATAACCATGCGTTTGATTTGGATTTAGAATTACAAACTTCGGGTTTTGCTTCTTTGATTGATTTGGACAACGACGGACAAAACGATTGGAATAAAAAAGCGGTGAAGGAATTGCGCAAACGTGTGCTTTTTGGTGGAAATTTAGGATTAGGAGTCGATCTTGGTTTTACGTATCATCCAAAAGAACAATTCACAATTACGGGAAGTATTCAAGATCTCGGATTTATTCATCACACAAAAGATGTAGAAACATATACATTAAAAGGTCAACATACATTTGAAGGTGTAAATCCGCTGTTTCCGAATAATGGTTCTGGGCAAACTGCGGAAGAATATTGGCAAGAAATTAAAGATAATTTTGAAGATTTATTCGAACTGGATACGATTACAAAAAAGTATGTTTCTTGGCGTTCGCCGAAATTAAACGGTTCTGCTTCGTACAAATACGGCAAAAAAATATTGAAAGAATGTAATTGCATTGCAGAAGATGGCGATTATTTAAACGAAGTTGGTTTGCAAGTATTTGCAATTGGACGTTCACGAAGACCACAACTTGCGGTAACGGCGTTTTATTACAGACGATTATTTAGCTTTTTAAGCGGAAAAGTAACGTATACAGTTGACGGATTTTCCAAAACAAATGTTGGTGTCGGTTTGTCATCGCACGTTGGAAACATGAATTTTTATATCATGGCAGACAATCTTTTTGAATATCAAAACATTGCAAAAGCACAATATGCTTCTGTACAACTTGGATTTAATTACATTTTTCCGATGGAGAAAAAGTAGTGAATTCCAATAAAATCCTTAATTTGGAAGCCTAATAGAAAAAATATAAAAATATGAAACGTTTTTTAGTGAGTGTTGTTTTTCTTTTGATCACGTTTTCTTGTTTTTCACAAGATTTGAATAGTTATAAATATGTAGTAGTTCCTTATAAATTCGACTTTTTAAAAGATCATGATAAGTATCGTGTGAATACGTTGGTGCGTCATTCATTCAAAAAAGAAGGTTTCGAAGTTTTATATGATAGCGAAGAGTTTCCGAAAGATTTGGTAGACGACAGATGTTTAGCATTGTATATGGACATAAATAACGATTCGGGTATTTTTACGACTAAAATGTCCATCGTTTTTCGCGATTGTTCCAATCAAGTTGTGATGGAAACTGCACAAGGGCGCTCCAGAATAAAAGCTTACGAAAAAGCGTATAGTCAAGCATTCAGAAGAGCTTTTGCAGAAATTGAAGCTAAAAATTATAGTTATAAACCAATAAAAAAAACAATTAAAGAAACGCCAAAAGTGGTTGTAGAAACACCAATTGAAGTTGTTGAAAACGTAGAAATTACAGTAGTAGAAGAAAAAACTCCTATTGATAAAACTGTTGTCCAAAATGGAGCTGTAAAAACGGTGACAGAAACTACGGAAGCTGTTTTATACGCACAACCGATTAAAAACGGATATCAATTGGTAGATAGTACGCCAAAAGTTATCATGATTTTACTAAAATCAGGTGCTCCAAATGTATATATCGTAAAAGGACAAGATGCTTCTGTGTATAAAGAAAACGGAAAATGGATCTTGTCAAAAGTGACAAGTGAAGGAAATGTTGTGTCTGTTTTGAATATTAAGTTTTGATTTTAGACGCGCTTCGCTTTTGGAAACGGCTACGCCTTTAGTATCGCTTTGCTCTTAGATTGTTGGTATTTTGGCATGTGAATTATTTACTCAATGGAATAAACTTATAAATCTTTCAACTTTTAAACTGAATTTCACATTGCTACATTAAACTTTGGAAGTTCCCTTTCGCTATCGCTTCAGGTCGCGCTATTCGTTGCAAGTCCTCGCTCGCAAACTCGCTGTGGGCTTTTCACTGCTATCGCTAACTCACCATGATGTGCGATTGTAGGTTTTTGCATTTTGATAGCTTCGCTAGGTATTTTCAATCAAAATATATTTTGATTTCAATAATGCTCAATGTGACATTCGTTTGTTTGTTTGTGTTTACACTGAGTTGAGTCGAAGTGTTGATTCGTCAATTTGTTTTTTGTCAGTTCGTTTATTTGAAAATAATGAGTTATTTAATCTTTTCAATTCCCAAAGCCGTCAGTTCGAGTGATTTTTACATTGCGCGTAGCAGAAATGAAAAAATTGTATCGAGAACAGCTTCGGAAATTAAAGTACTTCTCGATACAAAATTTCTACGAAATTCCACTCGAAGTGACGTTGGTGTTTTAATTTTCCCTAATCCCTAATCCCTAATCCCTAATCCCTAATAACCATACTTGTCTTTCCAGCGATTTTTAAGGAAATCGCGCAGATTTTTTTCTCTAGCATTACTTCCTGGATCGTATATTTTTGTACTAGAAATTTCATCAGGTAGAAATTCTTGCGCTACAAAGTTATTATTGTAATCGTGTGAGTATTTGTAATCTTCGCCATAACCTAAATCTTTCATTAGTTTTGTTGGCGCATTTCGTAAGTGTAGCGGAATTGGTAAATCGCCAGTTTCTTTGACAATTGCTTGCGCTTTTTTGATTGCCATATACGAAGCGTTACTTTTAGCAGAAGTTGCCAAATAAACCGCACACTGACTTAGAATTATACGCGCTTCAGGATAACCAATAATGGAAACTGCCTGAAATGTATTGGTTGCAATCACTAACGCTGTCGGATTTGCAATTCCGATGTCTTCACTTGCTGAAATCAACATTCTGCGTGCAATAAATTTTACATCTTCGCCGCCTTCAATCATTCTGGCAAGCCAATAAACTGCACCATTTGGATCGCTTCCACGAATTGATTTTATGAATGCTGAAATAATATCGTAATGTTGTTCTCCAGTTTTGTCATATAAAACCGTGTTTTTCTGTACACGACTTAATACTAATTCGTTTGTGATAACGATTTTGTCTTTTCCTTCCGAATTGATTAGTAATTCAAAAATATTTAACAATTTTCGAGCATCGCCGCCAGAAAGTCTTAATAAAGCTTCTGTTTCTTTGAGCGTAATTTGCTTATGCGCAAGTTGTGTATCTTCTTTGATGGCACGTTTTAGTAGTTTCACTAAATCATCTTTCCCGAAAGGGTTTAATACATATACTTGACAACGCGATAGTAATGCAGGAATGACTTCAAAGCTTGGATTTTCTGTGGTAGCACCAATTAAAGTTACCCAACCTTTTTCCACAGCACCAAGTAAAGAATCTTGTTGCGATTTGCTAAAACGATGAATTTCATCAATAAAAAGAATTGGGTTTTTAGTCGTAAACAACCCATTTTCTTGTTTTGCACGTAGAATGATTTCTCGTACGTCTTTTACACCAGAACTTATCGCGCTAAGCGAATAAAAAGGACGCTTTGACGTAGTTGCAATAATATTAGCCAACGTTGTTTTTCCTGTTCCTGGTGGTCCCCAAAGTAGGAGTGAAGGAATTAATCCTTTTTCTATTTGTCGGGTAAGTACACCAGTTTCTCCAACAAGATGTTCTTGACTGATATAGTCTTCTAATGTTTTCGGACGAATGCGTTCCGCTAATGGTTCATTCATTAGGCAAAAATAAGGCATTTGTCCAAATTATGCATTAGAAGTTTCTATAAGGTGTTGCAACTACAAATTTTACTATTTTTTTGGTGGAATCTGTAGTTGCATATATTTTTACATTAGGTTATAATTTCTAAGATTTTTTTCCTGCAGATACTTTTGCAGCATGTCTTATAGCACATGTTATATCTCTTCCATTTTTATCAAAAATGCGTCCACAATTTCCACCAGCTATAAGACCAGCAGCATCTACAAATATTCTTCCAACAGCTCGTCCAAAGTCTTCAAATAAGTTTTTTTGGAGCATTCCTATTTTATTTCCTTGCCTGTTATTATTTGAATTCATGTGTAGTAAGCGGTAATTCCAAGGATGTGAGCTATCGAGTGTGGCATTTATCCAATAACTATAACTATTTTTAGCAATACTACACGCTCCTAACATGTTGGCTGCATAATTCCCTGTTCCTGCAGTTTGGTCATATATTACTGGATAGTTAGCAATGATAAAGTTTTCAAATGCTTCAATTTCGGCAGTGAATTCTGCCACGCTTTTGTATGTACTATTTTCAATAGAGATTGCATTGTCAAAAATAGTAAATAGCATATCTGTCAATGGTGCATCTTCAGGTTTAATATAATTCATGTTTACGAGCACATTGGAAGCGTTGTTCAGATCGTCATACATTCCTTCAAGCATTGTCAATTCTGTTTCGTGAGTTTGCCAATCAGTGCAATTGCAAGTTGAGTTATCAAAATAAGCGTCGCTATAGGTATCACCAAAATAGAAAATGTCTTGCAAGGATGCAGTATTAAAATTAGGCATCGTAGCAATGTGATCCATCGCAAGATTGTGAGATATTCCGTAACCGTCAAAATCACTTATGGATTTTAGATTCGTTTCTTGAGAGGTTGTCTCGCTTGTGTTTTCTTCTAAATTACAAGAAAAAATGATAAGCATTAGTAATGTTAGAATGGTTGATTTTTTTTTCATAATAGTTGTTATTTAGTTGATTGTCAGATAATTTACGATTTAAAAATGTATTTTTAATACGTGAACACCGTATTTTTTTAGAGGAAAAACCCTGATTAAATAACTGTTTTTTCTAGGTGACAATTTTTCATGCGAACTAATTTTGGCTGATTTTTTGACTACTTGATGTAAAATTATTTATGAATTCTAATCAACAACCTTTTGTATTTACGCCACAAGTCGTACTACTACCATTTTTGTTTATACTATTAATTTGGTTAGTATATTGGTCTGAAATACGTTTTGGATTCCGTTTTAATGAATATGGCGTGTATCCAAGAACATTGAAAGGATTGCGAGGAATTTTACTGAGTCCGTTTATTCATGGAAGCTTGAAACATCTTTGGAATAATACAATTCCGCTATTTTTGCTGAGTGCAGCAATTATTTATTTTTATAGATCGCAACGTTGGATGATCTTTTTGATTGGATTGTTTGGCTCAGGATTGATCACGTGGATTATTGGGCGAGAAGCAAATCATATTGGCGCAAGTGGATTTATTTATGTGTTGATGAGTTTTATCTTTTTTAAAGGAGTTATAACGAAGTATTACAGATTCGTCGCGGTATCGCTGATTATTATGTTTTTATATGGAGGAATGTTGTGGTATTTGTTTCCTATAGAACCACATATTTCTTGGGAAGGTCACTTAGGTGGATTTACCACTGGGTTTTTATTAGCTGTTTTTCTTCCCGTAGTATATGCAAAAGATACGTACGAGTGGGAAAAAGAGGAGTTTGTCCCAGAAAATGATCCTTTTATGAAACATTTTGATGCGGACGGAAATTTTATTGAAACGTTGCCTGATGAAGTAGAAGAAATACCGCAAGCGCTGCCACAGATAAAAGTAAATTATATCTATGTTGATACTTCTAAAATTAATGAAGAAGAGTAGTTAGGCTAAACGTTGTCGTATAATTTCATATAAAAATGCGCCACATGCAACCGAAACATTTAGAGAAGCAATTTCTCCTAGTATTGGTAATTTTGCATGATGATCTACAATTTTTAAGATTGAAGACGAAACACCTTTTCCTTCAGAACCCATTACAATAGCAACTGGCACGGTGAAATCTACATCGTACAATGTGTTTTCGGTTTTTTCAGTTGCAGCAATAATTTGTATGCCTGAACTTTGTAAATGATAGATAGCATCTTTGATGTGATCAACTTTACAGATTGGCATTTTGAAGATAGCACCAGCCGAAGTTTTTACGGAGTCTGCATTTACAGGTGCGCCACCTTTTTTCTGAATGATGATTCCATCGACTCCAGTACATTCTGCTGTACGGATAATGGCTCCAAAATTACGAACATCACTTAGTTGATCTAAGATTAGAAACTTAGGAATTCTTCCAGATTCTATGACACTTATAACTAATGTATCAAGATCATGAAATTCTATGGGAGAAACTAATGCAACAACACCTTGATGATTTTTTTTGGTAAGTCTATTTAGTTTTTCTGGTGGAACAAACGAAGTACTGATTGCGTTTGTACGCAATAGTTGGTCTAATTCATTGAATAAGTCGCCTCTAAGCCCTTTTTGAATAAAAACCTTATCAATTGTGCTTCCTGAATTGATTGCCTCTATAATGGCTCTTATACCAAATATTTGTGTGTTATTGTCTTGCATGGGACAAAGATAAAATAAAAAACCACCCAATTGGGTGGTTTTTTGAATGTATTATGTTGTTATTTTTACATTGGTGTGTAAACAGAAACTCCGTTTTCTCCGTATCCTTCGCAGAACCAAGAAGTAGTCATAACTCCAGTAGCAACATTTACTTCGTTAACTCCTCCATTTAATGGAATAACAGCTCCCCAAGGGTCACTTTGGTTTTCCCATTGAATTTTGTTACAAGAGTTGCTGAATGTAAAGTCAAAACTAGTTGGACCAGTTCCGTAAGCAGCACCGTAAGGACCACCATTGTAAAGACCTCCTGAGAAATCTTGTACAAAGAAAGTTCCATCTCCATTATCAACAATCGCCATAACTTCTGTGTTAGGGTTAAAGTTTGGAAGGAAATCATGGTATCCGTAATTAGTAGTAACACTGTACATTCCACCTAAGTCTAATGTAAGATCACATACTAAGTTTACTCTGTGACGTACTGTCGAAGATCCGTCTGATAATCCAACAGAAACTCCTCTTGTTGCTGATTGTAACACGATATCAAAAGAGATATCAGAAGATACTAAAGCAGTAGCAGCAGTTGGTGTAAGATTTAAGTTAATCAAAGCAGTATTCGTATTAGCAGCAAAGGTTACAGCACCACTAACAGAAATTGCGTTACTTGATACACCTACTACATCTTCGATAGCGTAAGTTACATTTACTGCAGTTAAGTTAATAGGAGCAGTAAAGTTTACAGGAACAGTAATTAACGTCAAAGAGTTATCTACAGAACTTGTAGTTACTTCCGTTGGGAATTCTATCCATCCTGATTCAGGATCTGATTGAAATCTATTACCATCATCACTTACACAGCTATATGTAAATACTAATACCAAAGGTAAGATGAATAATTTTATAATTTTTTTCATAACAAAGTTATTATATTTTAGTTAATGTATACGTAGTTGTAGCTACAGAACCACATATTTCGTCGATGTCTTCATCGAAAATAAATGTAATTGATGTATCATCTCCAACAGTATATGATCCTAGTGATGTTGCAGGTCCGAATGCGATAGATCCACCACATCCAACTCCTGAAACTTGTCCGTCAAGAAGCCCTTTAGATGTAGTTGTACCACATACAAAGCTAAAAGAGAAATCAACTGGTGGATTAGAAAACCCAAAACTTGGGTAACATTTCACATTGAAGGTTCTTTCAGTTGATGCAGTTCCACCAACTAATTCAACATTTATTGCTGTTCCTAATGCTGGAGCAAATCCAGCAGCAGCGATACCACCTGATACGAAATCTAAAGTATACATACCAGTAGCGAAAGTTGCGTCAATAGGGCAAATTTCTACTAATGATAGTGTATGAATTTGGGTACTTCCAATTCCTCCGTCTACTGAATCAATTTTTAATGATAAAGTTTCACCTGAAGTTGTCAATCCGTCATCCATACCCATAACAGTTAAAGTTCCAAAGAACTCGTTAGCAGGAATCGTAACAGTAGTAGGAAATGAATACATTCCACTTGTAGCAGTTGTATTATCAGCGTCAACAGAAACATTTACTGTTCTTGCTGATGAAGATGTAGTACTTACACCTACAGATACATCTATTGTGTTGGTACTATTGATCTCAACTTCTAATGTAGAAGATGTTCCATTAAAGTATGCCAAAGTTTGGCTACCATCATATATTGGTGATTGTGTCTCTTCACACGAAGTGAACATAAACAACACACCTATGAAAAGTATTGCGATTTTTTTCATTACTTTCTTTTTTTAGTTTATTAGTACCCTGAATTCTGGGTCATGTTAGGGTTAGCATTAATTTCAGCTTGCGGTATTGGGAAAGTAAATTTCTCAGATGAAACCGGAAGTGAACATGGAATACCACCAACACAATCGTTAGCAGCTCTATCAATACCTTCATTTAAGATATTTCTGTATCTTTTAATATCAACATACCTGAAACCTTCGTAGCATAACTCTAATCTTCTTTCAGCTTTTACATCAGTAATAGCTTCATTTAAAGAAGTGTAAGTCGCTGTTGTTTGAGGTGTGTTAAATCTAGCATTTCTAACAGCATTCACGTCTGCAGCAGCAGCAGCGAAATCTGGAGCAGCTTTTCTAGCATGCGCCTCAGCTCTGATTAAATAGATTTCAGAAAGTCTCATTGCTTTGTAATCATTGATATAATTAGTATCAGCACCAGCTGGATACTTTCCAATAGTTAATTCAGGAGGCGTAGCACCTGGATTACTTGCAGGATCAACATTTACAGTACGACGAACATCTCCAGCAGCAAAAAGTCCAAATAACCCGGTAGACATTTCGATAAAATCACCACCTGTACCTGTAAAAATCCAGTTGAAGGCAATACTACTGTTGTTTCCTTGTACGTTGTCAAATTTGAAGATAACTTCTGTTGTGTCAGTATCTCCGTTAAACATTGCAGCATACTGTGTTTGGTTAGCTAATGAATAGCTAGCAATCAATGTATTTGCATTAGAAATAGCTGTCGTGTAATCTCCACTGTACAATGCTACTCTAGCTCTTAAGAAAGTGATAAAATCACGAGTCGCGAAGTTCTTATCAGTAGAACTTGTTGGCATTAAGCTAGCAGCTAGTGTAAGATCGTTTTCAATTTCAGTTACGATTTCTCCAACAGTTTGTCTTGCAGGAAAATCAGATGTAGATACAGTATTTTGATAGAAAACACCTAAAGAAGCAGAATTTAATAAATCCTCCGAATAGTATGTTAATAAATCATGGTGTAAATACGCTCTGAATGCATAACACTGAGCTAATATATTGTTGTAAGAGCCAGTTTCACCAGATGTTGGTGTAATTACAGAAGCTCCAGCTAATACACGGTTAAAGTTGTTAATCGCGTTGTATCTATCTCCCCAAGTTCCTTGGTCACCATTTTGAGAGTTCAATAATTGGTTCAACAGGTTTAATTGCTGACCTCCATTGTCTTTTCCGATTTTGGTATTATCTGAAAAGATAGAGTTAAATGAGATTAAACTAGCTTGTCCACCTCCACGATTTATACTGTTTATAGCTCCACGTAATCCTGCTTCTAAATCAGAAACACTTTGATAGGCGGTTTCTTCAACCAAACTATCTACTGGAAAACGTTCTAATTGATCGTCACAACTTACTGCGAAGAGTAAGGTGACAATAATTGGTATTAGAAAATATTTTTTCATTTTTTATTTTTTAAAAGTTTAAGTCAAATCCTAAAGAGAAAGTTCTTGGAACTGGATAATCAAAGAAACCAGTATTTTGGTTACTTTCAGGATCAAATCCTCTCCATTTTGTCCATGTTACTAAGTTAGTACCCTGAACATAAACTCTCAATCCAGATAAGATATTTGTTTTTTCTAAGATTTTAGAATCAACTTTGTATGATAATGAAACGTTTCTTAAACGTAAGAATGAAGCATCTTCAAGATATCGATCTCCATCAACTGCACGTAAACCTCCAAACGATAATGCTGGAATGTCAGTTACTTGTCCTGGAGTAGTCCATGCATTTAAGATACTAGTTGACTGGTTAGCAAATCCTGCTAATCCTACATCTTCTACAATCGCTAATGAACTATTTTGTCTATATCTGTCTGCTGAAAATGAGAATAACGAACTTAGTGTAAATCCTTTATAAGTGATGTCAGCTCCGAAACCTCCAGTATATGATGGATCGAAATTTTTATCTAAGTAAACTGCATCATCAGGACTGTAAACATTCGTAATGTTACCGTCTACATCAAAGTAAAGAGGTTGTCCGTTTGAAGGATCAACTCCTGCCCATCTAGTTAAGAACCATGTGTTAGCTGCACGTCCTTCAGCAACACGTAGCGTGTTACCTGTGAATCCACCTGGTAATCTTTCAACTTCATTTTTGTTGTAGTTACCATTTGCATGAACTCTAACAGCCCAAGGATTATTTTCTGATTTTCTTAATACATCATAAGAAATTTGTAAATCAAAACCTGTGTTACTCATGTCAGCAACGTTTGCAGTAACTTGGTTGTATCCAGTTCCAGCAACAGATAATAATTTTTGAGAGAATAAATCTTTCGTTAAATTTCTATAGAAATCAAATTCTCCAGATAATCTATTGTTCCATAACCCAAAGCTTAAACCAACGTTTAATTGATTTGAAGTTTCCCATTTGATATTTTCATCAACTAGCGTCCCTAAGTTGTATCCTGTACCTAATTGGTAGCTAGGACCAGCATTTACAGTTTGAAGACCTTGGTAACGAGTTCCAACGTTTTGATTACCTACAACTCCGTAACTTGCTCTAAGCTTTAATGTCGTAATAAAATCAACATCACTCATGAAATCTTCGTTATCAATATTCCATCTACCTGCAACCGACCAGAATGTACCTGTTGGGTTTTTAGGGAAACGAGATGTTTGATCTTGTCTGATTGTAGCTGCAAATCCGTACTTTCCATCGTAATCTAAATCTAAAGTTCCGAATACAGAAGCTAAAGCGATTTCAGTTTCAGTAGAACCAACACTTGGTACGTAATTATAAATGTCAGTACCAGATCCGTCAGGATCTTCTGTGGTATTTCCATCAGTGAAACCATTTCCTGAACCTGGCAATGCCGGGTTTAGACCGAAAGCTTGATAATTAGCATTTTGTGTATTAGAGTAGTTGTACTCTCCGTAAACAGTAGCTGTTAAATTTAACTTATCAGTAATATCATTTTGATATCTAAGGAAAGCATTTGTAATAAAGTTAGCATCTCTAAAGAAGTTCTCAAACTGAGTACCTTTTTCTTCTGAAGCTTGATTAGGAGAAATTAATCCTCTAAGACTTCCTGGAGCAGTGATGAATAGACTTTCGATATTTGTATAATCAATACCAACAGAACCTCCAATAGTTAAGTTTTTCGCAAAGTTGTAATCTGCTGAAATACTTCCTACTGCTTTAAATTCAGTTTCTTCATCTGTGTTTAATCTTGCTGTGTTCAATGCTAAATAAGCAGTGTTAACAAATCCGTTAGCTCCACTTGCGTTTATTGAACCGTCAGCGTTTAATGCTCCACTTTGTTGAGTACCAATAATGTTAATACTTCCATCAGGATTGTAAGGTGATAAATAAGGCAATCCAATGTAAGGTACAATGAACGGGTTATCTAACTGACCTCCTGTGTTATTACCTCTAGCTGCATCAACAATGAAGTTGTTTACAGAGTAGTTTAACGTTAATGTAGTAGCATAGTTGAATTTCTTACTATCAGAAGTTCCAGTAAAGTTGTTTCTGAAAGAGAAACGCTTTAAATCACTACCTAATGTAATACCTTCTTGCTTAAAGTACTGAAGTGAAGTATAAGAACTTGTGTTCTCATTACCTGTAGAAATGTTTACTTCGTGAGATAATGTAGTTCCTTGTTGGAAAAAGATATCTGACCAGTTCGTATTTGTTTGTGCAGCAATTGCAGCAATCTGAGTATCTGTTAAAGAATCTCCAAATTGGTTACCTGGTAATAAATTTTTCTGAAAGGTAAGGAACTGACTTGCGTTCATTACTTCAAATCTTGTCTTCGGTTTTACAGCAACACCATAAAGCGTTCTGTATTGAATGTTAACTCCAGAACCTTTTTTACCTTTTTTAGTAGTTACAATAACTACACCACCAGCACCTCTGTTACCATAAATTGCGGTAGCAGCTGCATCTTTCAATACAGATAAAGATTCGATGTCATTTTGGTTTAAACTTCTAAAGTTATCCTGATCTACTGGCACACCATCAATAACGAATAATGGCTCAATATCACCTTGTAGAGAGTTACGACCTCTAATAATAATTGTCGCACTACTTCCTGGTTGTCCTGAACCTGTGTTCACACTAACCCCAGCAGCAGCACCTTGAAGGATCTGATCTAAAGAGTTAATAGGAATTTGTTCAATTGTTGAACCATCTACTGTAGCAATCGCAGACGCTACTTTAGAACTATTTACAGCACCGCCATAAGCGACAATTGTTACAGCCTCTAAAGCTTCACCTGGCTTTAATTGTACATTGATGTTAGCAGATGTAACTTTGATTTCTTGTGTAGAAAATCCTACATAACTATAAACAAGCGTTTGCCCGTTGTTAGCCTTGATAGAATAATTACCGTCAAAATCAGTAGTTTTACCTGTGGTTGTACCTTTAATCAAAACAGTTGCTCCTGGTAACGGTAAACCGGTGTCATCGGTTACTGTTCCTGAGACAGTCTGTTGTTGTGCAAACAGAATCTGCACAAATAACGCTAGAAATAGCGTTAGAATACCACTAAACTTTGTTCTCATTTTTTTAATTTATTTGAATTAGCTATTGCCAAAAATCCTAATTATATGTTAATAATCCAATTTTTTTTTCTTAAAAATCATTTAATAAGTGAAGTTTTTTTTTAAAGCAACGTTTATTTTGAGCTAATAAACATAGGTATACGTTTAGAAATGAGGGGAATGTGTGGTCAAAAAAGCCCTATTTATTAGAATAGTATATTTTTGTTAAATATTTTAACGGATTAGCAAAATACTGAATTTGAAACGCGCGCTTTGTAGTTATTTTTTGTGATAATGTTAAAAACTCAATGATTCAAGCACTAAAAAATGCTGATTTAGTGAGTTTTGTTCACATTTAGAAGGCAACTTCCAAACATTGTGTTTTAAACGCTAGATTATTCTTTAATAATTTTAGAAGTCAGAATTTTATTTTCTGTGTATATTTTTATAACATACAAACCAGCACGTTCTTTACTTAAATCAATATTTTTATTTTGAGAGGAATGAACTAACCTTCCAAGTATTGAGTAGACTTCCACTTTATAAATTTCTAAGTTACTAAATATTGATAATGAATTTTTAACTGGATTTGGTGCAATAGTGATGGTTTCATTCTCGAATTCTGGAACACCCAAAATTGTACAGCCAGATAAATCCGGATTTTGCTCTACTGGAGCTCCTGGTGTTAACGTTCGTCCTGAGAAAGCAGGATAATTGGTTGCATATCTAATTGCTCTGAAAGATAAGTTTGGAGTCATAGATGGATCGTCTCCTTGTGATAATACTCCGGTAGGTGTCACTGGGTTTACATATTCCCAAACAATTTCTTCACTTGGAGTTATTTCAAAAAAGTAGCCGTCATCTCCATCACAAATTAGCGTATTCCCGTTAGGTAATCGTTGCCCACTTGATAGAATTCTTGAATAGAAGTTGGTATTTAATGTTGGATCTACATAAGAATAATCAGTCGTTACTGGTCCATAAGCTGTTCCTGCAGTATATGTATATACACCTTCAGAATCTTCAGGAGGTGAAATGATATCAATTTGTGAGAAACTTGGTAAACGAGTAAATCCGTTGTTGAATACAATGATTTTTCTAGCGTCTTGCAATCCATCTGCGATAATATGTGGGTAATGTTGTCCAAATAATTTTTGATCGTTAGCAGTTCCTCTTTTATATGCTTGAGGATTTCCCCAACGGTATAAGAAATCTCCACCTTTTCCGCGATTACCACCTGAATTGCTTGCTGCTTGTGTGGTAGTTGTGCTATGATCAATGATGTAAATCTCGCTCATTAATCTTGAGCTAATAACAATTTGATCTAATCTTTCATTGTATTGAATAGAATTAAAATGTAACCAATTTGCAGCTCCATTAGAGTTTCCTAAAAAGTTAAAGTCTAGTAGTTGCGGATTGTTTTCAACAACTCCAAAATTATCTTTTGATGCGTCAAAATCTTGAATAACATGATCTTTTATATTCCATTCCCAAACTATATTGGCACCATTTGTTCCAACAGGTTCTAATTCTAGAATTTGTTCATTAAAAATTTTTCCTTGTGTAATTGTGTTCGGATCTCTTCCTGCTTGAATTGCTTCTGTTTCTGTTATGGTATTCACAGCAAGCATTAATATATTTCCATTTGGCATCGGAAATACATCGTGATGTTGAGAAACTGTTGTTGAAGAATACGTGTATTCCCAGAGTAAATTTCCGTCCCAATCAAATAATTCTACTTTTCCACCAACACCTCCAAAGTTTACATCTGCATTAGATATTCTTCCAGCACGAAGTAAGTTGCCATTTTCTAGTAAGTAAACAGCATTTCCAGGTGCGACAGTACTTGACCATTGATTTATAATTTCTCCACAGTTATTTATAAGATAGGTTTCGGTGTGTCCTGCAGGTGCAAATAATGTATAGCCGTTATAAGTGCCGGCATTATTTGTTAGCGTACCAACCGTATTTTGAGCTTTTGTAGATATAAAAAATAAAAGCGCAGTATATAAAAAGAATTTACTTTTCATCTGATTTTTCATAGCATTTAATCATTTTGAAAACTAGCGTTAGTTTTCGATTGCGGAAAGTAAAGAATATTCATCTAAAAAAAAACTGCCTTTGAATAAATTTCAAAGGCAGTTTATAATACTATATGATTTTTTAAAACCTTTTGGTTTTATTCATTACATAAGTTTAATGCAATTGGTCCTGCAGCTGAACCACCTGTGTAAGCAGCTACAAGGTTTCCACTTGGTGCATAAATTTCAAACGAAATTTCGCCATAGTTGTCTCCAGGGAAAAACCAATCTGCAGAGGTAGTTCCTGTTGGAATAGTAATTGTGTCAGTTCCATCGTTTGCCTCATTAATACAAGCAAAATTGTTTGCTTCGTAAGGAGTACATAAACCAACTTGAAATACAGTTCCATCATTTAGTGTGATAGTGATAGGAGCAGAGCTATTACCAACTGTCTGCCATCCATCTCCGTAAGAGTCATGCATATCAATTGTCCATACACCTGGTGGTGGTGGAGCAATACAAACAACAGTAGAACTAAATGTGTGATCAGCTGATTGATTGTCAAAGTTAGCACTTACATCAGAAAATGTTCCTCCTGGGTTTGTTATTGCTAGTCTGTAATTGAATGTATCACCACCTTCTAAATTAGAAGAGTCAATTCCTAAAGCAGTAATAATTGCTGCACCATCGAATACAATATTCGCTTCTGGATATCCTCCGTCAGCAGGTGAAGTGAAACTTGAAGCGTCAGCAGTTAACAACAATGCTTCATCAGCATTGATATTTTGTCCTACTAAGCTAACATATACTTCAACTTTAGAGATATCAGTTCCTCCGGCAGGAGAAATTAATTGATAGTCTTTAGAGAAGCTTGAGCTACTTGGGTCTAACTTGTTAACGTTTGTAGAGCCATTGGTAGTGATTTCTGATGCGTAAGGGCCTCCAGAAACTGTCAGTTCGTCAAATTTCACAGGTAATGTGTCATCATCTGAACAGCTACTAAATGCTACTACCATAGCACCTAATACTATGAATGATTTTAATAGTTTATTTTTCATAATTTATTTTTTTATTGAATAAATCCTGCTGGATTGTTATCCCAGAATACTTGTACTGTAAGTCCTGGTTTCTGACTGATATTTAAGTTTCTATCAACTGTATTACTTGGATATAAGAATGATCTTGGAAAAGAACCAGTTCCTAGTAATGTAGGCTGTAAATTACCTGGCGCGCCAGTTCTTCTGTAAAGGTTGTACCCTTCAATACCATTACCATACATTGCTAACCAGTATTCTTTACCAATGATATTCATTCTTTCTTGATCACTTCCTGCGGCCATGTATGATGACATAACTCCAGCTACATATGAGTTAACGTCAGAAGCATCAGAAGTATTTGAAAAATCTCCTGGGTTTGGTAAAAATGCGATTACTGTATTCATAGAAGATCTCATTCCTTGCTCTAACATTGCTGCGGCGTCATCAGTAGTACCTAAGTACAAAGCAGCTTCAGCTCTCATGAAATATACAAAAGAATCCATCATAATTGGCCATATACCAGCTCCTGCAAGTCCATCTCCAGAATCAATTCTTGAAGCATCATTGTCATCAAAACGACCTCCAACTGGATATACTCCAAAAGTAGCTCTTTTTGCATTATCTGGTGGAATACCTTCACTATTAGCATGATCTCTTCCCCAATATCCATCGCCTCTTCCAAATAGAGAGCAAAATGGTAATGGAACTGCTTGCATTGCATCAATTGGTGCATACGATGCAGGTCTTGGATCATTCCAACAGCTAATTTCTGTATCTAAAGTAGCAGCATCAGAAGGAAAACTTCCAACTTGTCTGTACGTGTAGTATCTTAGTCTTGGATCATCAGCACCTTTTTCTTCGGTTAATGCCCACATAAAGTAGTTAGGAATATATTCACCTGTGTTTGCAGCTTCATACTCTTCAACATAATATTGATGCTTACTTTGAGGATTACCTTGTGTTCCAGATACCCATGTGAAATCGTCAGCACTACTGGTGATAAAGTTTCCACCAGTAAGTATAGTATTGATTCCTGCTAATGAACCAGCTTGGTCAATAAGTCTTCTGTTTAAGTAATATCTAAGCTTAAGTGTATTGGCTAATTTCGTCCATTTATCCATAGAAGTACTACTGTCTTCACCAAAGTATAAATCATTAAAATTAGGTGTGTTTCCATCAATATTAGCAAAATCAGCTAATGCTAAGTCTAATTCGTCAAATGCAGCTTCATAAACGTCTGATGCTGGATCAACAGTAGGGAAAACGATTCCGCTATCACCTTGTAATGCTTCTGTTAAAGGAACATCTCCAAAATAGTCAACTAAAGTCATCAATGTATAAGCTTTAATGATTCTAGCAACACCTAAATGTCTGTGACTACTAGTATTTGTTGCAATTGGAACTAAAGATTGAATTTCGTTAAGGATATCTGCATATCCAATACGCCACATTCCTCCTGTGTTTACATTTGTATTATTGAAGTTTACTTCATATGTGTCAAACATGTACTCTAAACGTACAGTTTCTGCACCTGCCTCAGTGGCTTCTTCAAAGAACTCCGCAAGATTAAACTGAATGAAGTTTAAACTTCCATTTTCATTCAATGTTTCTGGAGTAGGTACATTTGGGTCTACTAGTAAATCTAATTCCGTTGTTTCACAAGAGAATACGAGTATTAGTCCTAGCAACCAAAATAATTTGTTATGTTTTATTTTCATTGTCATTTTTTTTTAGAATGTTACTTTTATACTCATACCGTATCTTCTGGAATTCCAAGAAGTTAAGTAGTCGAATCCTTGAGAGTTTCCAACTCCTAAACTGTTCAATTCAGGATCGTAATTTACGCTATCAGGTGTGTTAAATGCTTTTACAAATAAGTTTTGACCTGATACTGAAAGAGAAACTGTTCCGAAAGGAGTTTTATCTAACCATTTTTTAGGAAGTCTGTAACTAAGAGAAGCTTCTCTTAATCTAATATGTGTTGAGTCGTAGATTAATATTTCATCAACTCCGAAACCAATATTGTTAAAATATGCTTCCGTAGCTGTTACTTGAATATCATTTGGTTGTCCTGTTGATTGACGTGTTCCAGGTAATATAATACCTTGTGTTCTGTCAAAATCAGTATCTTCTACAAGTCCTCTACCAACTAATGCTCCTACTGTAGTAGCGTAGATGTCTCCACCTTTTTGGTATTCCCATTGCATGTTAAATGATAAATTTTTCCAAGTAAAACCACCGTTTACTGTAGTAAACCAATCTGGATTTGGATCACCAATTACTCCGTTTTCAGTGTCTTGAATCCAATATCCGTTTTCGTTCACTAAACGATTACCTTCAGCATCTCTTGCTATTCTAGCACCAAAAATAACACCTAATGGTTGTCCGTTGATAGCTGCGTTTGCAGGAGTTGAAAAGATACCTCCGTAAAGGATTTGCTCTCCATCATCAAGACCTTTTACTTCACTTTCATTTTTAGTAAAACTTCCTGATATTTTAAACTGGAAGTCTTCTGTTTTGATAGGAGTAATGTCATAAGAAATTTCAAAACCTTTGTTTACTACATTACCAATGTTTGTAAATGTACTTGTATATCCTGTTTCAGGAGCTAATGGTCTTTGAATAATCTGATCTTCTGTATCTCTGCTGTAATACGTAAACTCTAATCCAACTCTGTTGTCTAAGAATCTTGTTTCTATACCAAATTCAAGTTCTTTAGATAATTCTGGTTTTAATGCAGGATTTGGTAAGAAGTTAGGAACACCTGTTGTAACTGTTCCGTTTCCTCCAGCAGTTTGGAAAATGTTTGGTACTAAAGAAATAACACCTCTTGTGTTATAAGGACCAGGGAAACCTGGAGAAGTACCATAACCAGCTCTAAGCTTTAAGAAGTTTAATCCGTTTGTAGATCTAAGTCCGTCGAAAGCTGAAGTAGGAATAAAAGATACACTAACACCAGGAGAAAACTGTGATCTGTTTTCTTGCTCTAATGTTGAGTTCCATTCGTTTCTAGCTGTAGCATTTACATATAAGAAATTCTTGTACGATACTGTACCAGAAGCATACACTGCAACGTTGTTTTGTTCGCTGTATGTTTGGTACGTCTGATTGTTATCAGCAAATACAGTTCCTTCTATAATAGTACTAGAGTTACTAAAGTTTAAGTGATTCCATAAACCGAATACGATTTGATCTCTACTTTCAGAACCATCACGCTCAAAAAGTTGACGTTTTGAAGTTGCTCCAATAGTTGCTTGAATACCAAAATCTTCATTAATTTCTTTATCAATAGAAGCTAATACTGAATGATCCCAAATAGTGAATCTTTCAGAAGTTGTCTGTAAGTATCCATTTGGATGTAAACCATCATTAGAACCTTTATTAATAACACGTCTTGATCTTGTATTTTGACTATCCAAACCTAATCTGTATGAAATTGTCAACCAATCAGCAGCTTCATAGGAAGTTACAAAGTTTGTAAATACACGGTCAGTACTATTTCTATCTTGTGTATTATTCAATACCCAAGCTGGATTTGTACGGTCATTTCCACCTCTATACCAAATACTTTCTCCTGTAAGAGGATGTTGGCTTGGTGCAGTAATATCTACACTTCGTGGTAAATAAAGAATATTCCAAATAGAAGCAATACCTCCAGTTCCAGCAGTAGAAGACGTTACGTCACTACCAGTAGATGCATCTGTGAAAGGACTTCTAATGTCTGTTTTAGCTAAACTGATCTTTCCAGATACAGTAAACTTATTTGACATTTTAAAAGTTCCACCTACAGAGAAGTTATCACGTCGTAAGCTGTTGTTAGGAATAAATGATTCATCATCTACGTGTGCATAAGAAGCATTAAAACTTCCTTTGTCAGAAAGTGCGCCAGCAACATTAATAGAAGTACTATTGATGATACCAGTTTTAAAGAATTCTTCTTGACTATCGTAAGGTCTGTACGCTACAGTTGGCGAGTCTAAATCTGTTCTTCCTGGGAATAATACAGATGGTTCAACATTAAAGTTGTTTAAAATAGACGTTCTAAATGCATTGTCAATAGTAGCCTGACTGTCAAAACGAGCTCCCCAGTTACTAAAGAATGCTCCGTATACGTTTTGGAAACCATTACCCCATGTATTTTGGTAGTCTGGTAAAACGATTTTGTTAAAGAAAATAGATTGGTTAATTGTAACCTCCATTTTCTTGTTGGCATCTTTCCCTGATTTTGTTGTAATTAAGATTACACCATTACGACCTTCACCACCATAAAGAGCAGTTGCACTTAAACCTTTTAAGATACTTACGCTTTCAATGTTGTTTGGATCGATGTCGGCAAATCTACTACTTACGTTACCTGATTGGAAGTCAGCTGAACTTGCAGACTGGTTTGCTCCACCTGATGAACCATCAAACGGTACACCATCTACAATAAATAACGGCTGGTTTCCACCTGTAATAGAAGATTGTCCTCTAATAATGATGTTAGAACCACTACCAGAAACACCTCCAGAACCAGTAATACGTACACCAGCAGCTTTACCACGTAATATCTTACCGATATCAGTATCCGCTTTCTGCTCTAAGTCTTCACTGTTTACTGTGGTTACTGCGTAACCTAAGGCTTTCTTTTCCTTTTTAATTCCCTGAGCAGTAATAACTACTTCCTCAAGTTGATTGTTGGGACTTAAAGATACATTGACAGTGCTTAAAGCTCCAACAACGATTTCTTTCTTATCATAACCAACGTAACTAAATACTAAAGTCTGTCCCTGATTTACTTTGATAGAATAATTTCCATCAAAATCGGTAGACATACCTAAATTGGTTTCTTTAACGATTACACTGGCCGCGGGTAGCGGAACTCCAGATTCATCGGAAACAGTCCCTTTGACTGTCTTTTCTTGTGCAAGCGCGAGCTGCACCATTAACGCCAGCAAAAGCGTCAATATTCCATTAAACTTTGTTCTCATTGTGTTAATTATTTGAATTAGCTATCCCAAAAATCTTAATAATATGTTAATATTCCTATTTTTTTAGGGAAAAAAGTGACTGCTGTCTGAGAAAAGTAACGTTATAACGAATGTTAAAAGGAAGTTGACAAGCTTATATGCACCTTAGATTCAGATAGTTTAATAGAAGAATTATCCGTTTTTCCAACCGCATAATTAATTTTTAAAAGACCCGATTTTGATCGAATTCCAAGTCCGAAACCAAAACCGTATAACTTCACGTCAGTTTGCGTCAAATCGTCTTGTAAATACGTGAAATCAATAATGGAGTGCACGTAAGAATTTTGTGAAAGAATGTATCTATATTCTGTGTTAACAGTACTGTAAAGTGTAGCTTCAAGGCTATTTTCGTTAAATCCGCGAATCGACTGAATTCCTCCTAAACGTAACTTTTCGTTGGTTAAATATTTGTCAGAAATTAATGCTTCAGATGTATTATTTACATAAATAAAGTTCCGATTGTTCAATTGCCATAAATAATTTCCAGTAAAAGAAAACTTTGTTTGTTCGTTCTTTTCTGAATCATTTTTACGACTTCCAAGTTGTCCTTCTAAACTGACAATAACTTTATCTTGAAAAAGATTAAAATTATTATTTCTTTTTGCAAAAGTATAGCCAACAGTAGTGAAAAAACTCTTATAATCGTCAATTGCCGTATTTGTGTTATCATCTAAAAGATTATTAGATTCAGTTTGTTGAATTCCAATATGAACTTGATTATTTTGATTAATCTGATAAAACGCTTTAAAAGTAGTATTTACAGTTGTAAAAAGTGAATCGCGCTTAAAAATATCGAGTGCGGCATTAATCCCGATAGGAGAATTAAAAATATATGGAATCTTCAAATCTGCTAAAAACTTAGTTTGCTTATTTCCATCATTCTTCCATAAAATATTAAACTGTTCACCAGCATTCAAATTATTGACTAATTTCAAATCGAGATATCCATTTAATTTCAAACTTCCGGTATCTTCATCTGAGTTAAATCCAATAAAACCATCAAAAAAATTACTCTTCACTTTTTCAATGTATACATATAAGGTAGTGGAGTCTTTTGTAAATAACAATTCTGGGTCTTTAATTTGACGCGCAAAAGGCAATTGATCTATGCGTTTCGTTTGTTTTGTAATTTCTTCCTTATTAAACACTTTTGAGGTCAACCGTAAATAATGTTTGGTATATGCTTTTGGGAATTTCTCGTATCCTTTAATTACAATCTTGTCCAAACGACGCTTTTTAATAACTTCAATATCTAAATCTGCAAAAACAATAGCGCCTTTCTTGCTAATATTTTTAAGTTGCGCTTCCGCGAATGGATTTCCAGTATTTTGAAAATTCTCAATCAGTGCTTCTAAAAAAGGTGTCAAATTCTCTGGCGCGATATTAAAATGTGTATCTGTATAATCAAAAGTAAATGCACTAAGTAGACTTCCGTCGATTTTGTCCTTATTATAAGACACCTTTAAAGAAGTATATTTTGTATTCAGTTTGAAGGTGCTTTGATAGGTAGAATCATTAATCTTTAAAACTTTGGAATATGAAGCATCAAAATAACCAACATTAAAAAACGATTTCTGTAAATAATTCAATTCATCTACAATAGATTTTATATTTTCGTGCGCTTGCTTATAATTAGTTACATCAATAATTTGTTGCTCATCAGCTGTGCTTCCTTTTACCTTTAATGTTTGACTGTTCATAAATGAAGAGTAAAAAAGTAAAAAAAACGAAAGAAGAATATGTAATGATGATTTTTTCAAACTAAAAAAGATAAGTGCAACAGTTGTAAAAGTAACGTAAAAAAACAGGAAATAATGTATATAAAAGCTCGAAAAAATTAATCTTATTGAAAATTAAGTTATTAGGATTTGAATAATACAAAAAAATACTTATCTTTGCCGCCCTCTAAAGAGGGTTTTAACATCAAAATATATTAAATATAGATGCCAACAATTTCACAATTAGTAAGAAAAGGAAGAGCCAAAATAACTAAGAAGAGTAAATCGGCTGCTTTAGATTCTTGTCCTCAGAGACGTGGAGTTTGTACACGTGTTTACACGACAACGCCAAAAAAACCGAATTCAGCAATGCGTAAAGTTGCAAGAGTTCGTTTAACAAATGGTAAGGAAGTGAACGCATACATTCCAGGTGAAGGACACAATCTACAAGAGCACTCGATAGTATTAGTTAGAGGTGGAAGGGTAAAAGATTTACCAGGAGTTAGATATCATATCGTTCGTGGAGCTTTAGACACCGCTGGTGTAGAAGGTAGAACACAGCGTAGATCTAAGTACGGTGCAAAACGCCCAAAGAAGTAATTAAAAACTTTTAATGTAAAGACATGAGAAAAAGTAAGGCGAAAAAAAGACCTCTTTTACCAGATCCAAGATTTAATGATCAATTAGTGACACGTTTCGTGAATAACCTAATGTGGGATGGTAAGAAGTCAGTAGCATTCAAAATTTTCTATGACGCAATGGATATTGTAGATGGAAAGAAAACAGATGAAGAGAAATCAGCTTTAGAATTATGGAAAGATGCATTATCTAATGTAATGCCACACGTAGAAGTTCGCTCTCGTAGAGTAGGTGGAGCTACGTTCCAAATTCCAATGCAAATCAGACCAGATAGAAAAGTATCTATTGCGATGAAATGGTTAATTACCTATTCACGTAAAAGAAACGAGAAGTCAATGGCTTTAAAATTAGCTTCTGAAGTATTAGCAGCTGCAAAAGAAGAAGGTGCAGCAGTTAAAAAGAGAACAGACACGCACAAAATGGCTGAAGCAAACAAAGCATTCTCACATTTTAGATTTTAATCAGACACAACTAAGAAATGGCTAGAGATTTAAAATTTACAAGAAACATAGGTATTGCTGCGCATATTGATGCTGGTAAAACCACTACGACTGAGCGTGTATTGTATTATACAGGTGTAAGTCATAAAATTGGTGAAGTGCATGATGGTGCTGCAACAATGGACTGGATGGAGCAAGAGCAAGAACGTGGTATTACAATTACGTCTGCTGCTACAACATGTACATGGCAGTTTCCTTTAGAAAATGCAGAACCAACACCAGATACAAAAGATTATCATTTCAACATTATTGATACTCCAGGACACGTTGATTTTACTGTTGAAGTAAATCGGTCATTACGTGTATTGGATGGTTTAGTTTTCTTATTTAGTGCAGTTGATGGTGTTGAGCCACAATCTGAAACTAACTGGAGACTTGCCGATAACTACAAAGTACCAAGAATTGGATTCGTAAACAAAATGGATCGTCAAGGTTCTGACTTTATGATGGTTTGTACTCAAGTTAAAGAAATGTTAGGTTCAAATGCTGTGCCTATCGTTCTTAATATTGGAGACGAAGAAAATTTCAAAGGTATTGTTGACTTAGTAAAGAATAGAGCTATCGTATGGCATGATGAAACTCAAGGGGCAACTTTTGACGTTATCGAAATTCCAGAAGATATGAAAGAAGAAGCTCGTAAATATCGTGCGCTTTTAATTGAAGAAGTAGCAAGTTATGACGAGGATCTTTTAGAAAAATTCATGGAAGATGAAGATTCTATTACAGAAGAAGAAGTGCATTCTGCGCTGCGTGCTGCTGTAATGGATATGGCAATCATTCCAATGATTTGTGGTTCTGCCTTTAAAAATAAAGGAGTACAGTTCTTATTAGATGCTGTATGTCGTTATTTGCCTTCTCCAATGGACAAGGATGGTATTGTAGGGATGAATCCTGATACAGAAAAAGAAGAATTGCGTAAACCAGATGTCAATGAGCCGTTTGCTGCATTAGCATTTAAAATTGCTACAGATCCTTTTGTAGGTCGTTTAGCATTCTTTAGAGCATACTCTGGTCGTTTAGATGCAGGTTCGTACGTTTTAAATAACCGTTCTGGTAAAAAAGAACGTATTTCTCGTATCTATCAAATGCATGCTAACAAGCAAAATTCAATCGATTTTATCGAAGCAGGAGATATTGGAGCGGCTGTAGGTTTTAAAAGTATTAAAACTGGAGATACGCTTTCTGATGAAAAACATCCAATTGTTTTAGAATCTATGGACTTCCCTGATCCGGTAATCGGTATCGCGGTTGAACCTAAGACGAAAGCAGATGTTGATAAATTAGGAATGGCTTTAGGTAAACTAGCTGAAGAAGATCCTACTTTTCAAGTTAAAACTGATGAGGCTTCTGGACAAACAATTATATCTGGAATGGGTGAACTTCACTTAGATATTATTGTAGATCGTTTAAGACGTGAATTTAAGGTTGAAGTAAATCAAGGAGAACCACAAGTAGAATACAAAGAAGCATTAACTAAAACCGCTCAGCACAGAGAAACTTACAAGAAACAATCTGGTGGACGTGGTAAGTTTGGAGATATTGTTTTCGAAATGGGACCTGCTGATGAAGATTTTGAAGGTTCTGGATTACAATTTGTTGATCAAATTAAAGGTGGTCGTATTCCTAAAGAATTTATACCATCTGTTGAAAAAGGATTCAAAGCTGCTATGCAGAATGGACCTTTGGCAGGATTTGAGATGGATACAATGAAGATTACATTAAAAGATGGATCTTTCCACGCTGTGGATTCTGATGCACTTTCATTTGAGTTGGCTGCTAAATTAGGGTATAAAGCTGCTGCGAAAGCTGCTGGAGCTGTTATTCTTGAGCCAATCATGAAAATGGATGTAGTAACACCAGAAGAAAACATGGGTGATATTGTTGGAGATTTAAACCGTCGTCGTGGTCAAGTGAACGCGATGGATGATAGAGCTGGAGCGAAAGTTGTAAAAGCAGATGTTCCGTTATCTGAAATGTTTGGATATGTAACTACATTAAGAACATTATCATCAGGAAGAGCAACATCAACAATGGAATTTTCACATTATGCACAAACTCCTTCTAATATTTCAGAAGATGTAATTGCAAAATCTAAAGGTGTAACTGCTTAAAACTAAGAAAATGAGTCAAAAAATTAGAATCAAATTAAAATCTTACGATCATAACTTAGTTGACAAGTCAGCTGAAAAAATCGTAAAAACAGTAAAAACTACTGGAGCTATTGTAACTGGACCAATTCCGTTACCTACGCACAAAAAAATCTTTACTGTATTACGTTCTCCACACGTAAACAAGAAATCAAGAGAGCAATTTCAATTAAGTTCTTACAAGAGACTATTAGATATCTATAGTTCTTCTTCAAAAACAATTGATGCGCTTATGAAACTTGAATTACCAAGTGGTGTTGAAGTAGAGATCAAAGTGTGATCATAAAAAACTAAAAGGGAATCTTTTAGTAACATGTCTGGAGCGTTTCGCAAAGGAAAAATGGTAAAAATACATCAAACAGGGTTGAAGTATTTAACCCTGTTTTTTTTAGAGCTTTCAAAAGAAAGCAAATAATAATTAATTAAATTAATAAATATGTCTGGGTTAATTGGAAAGAAAATCGGCATGACAAGTATCTTTGACGAGAATGGAAAAAACATTCCATGTACAGTTATTGAAGCTGGACCTTGTGTCGTTACCCAAGTCAGAACCGATGAGGTTGACGGGTATTCGGCTCTTCAGCTTGGTTTCGATGACAAGGCAGAGAAACGTGCTTCAAAAGCGGCTAATGGTCACTTTAAAAAAGCAGGTACTTCGCCTAAATACAAAGTTATTGAATTCCAAGGATTTGAGAAAGAGTATAAATTAGGAGACAGCATTACTGTAGACCACTTTGAAGAAGGTGAATTTGTAGATGTTGCTGGTACTTCTAAAGGTAAAGGATTTCAAGGTGTTGTAAAACGTCACGGATTTGCTGGAGTAGGTCAAGCTACACACGGTCAGCACAACCGTCTTAGAGCACCAGGATCTATTGGAGCTGCTTCTTACCCTGCACGTGTATTCAAAGGAATGCGTATGGCAGGAAGAATGGGTGGAGATAAAGTGAAAGTTCAAAATTTAAGAGTTTTAAAAGTTGTTCCTGAGAAGAACTTGATAGTTGTCAAAGGATGTGTTCCTGGGCATAAAAACGCTTATGTAATCGTTCAGAAGTAATGGAAATAGCAGTTTTAGATTTAAACGGAAAAGAAACAGGTAGAAAGGCAAACCTTTCTGATGCTGTTTACGCTATAGAACCAAATGATCATGCAGTTTACTTATCTGTGAAGCAATATCTTGCTAATCAAAGACAAGGAACGCACAAGGCTAAAGAAAGAGCTGAGATTGTTGGTAGTACTAGAAAGATTAAGAAACAAAAAGGTACTGGTACGGCGAGAGCAGGTAGTATTAAAAACCCTTTATTCAAAGGTGGAGGTAGAGTTTTTGGTCCTAGACCAAGAAGTTACTCTCAGAAGTTAAACAAAAATGTAAAGAGATTGGCTAGAAAATCAGCTCTTACATTAAAGGCGAAAAGTGAGTCTATCATTGTACTTGAAGACTTTAATTTTGATGCTCCTAAAACTAAAAATTTCATCAATCTATTGAAAGCTTTAGGGTTAGATAGTAAAAAATCGCTATTTGTGTTGGGTGATTCAAATAATAATGTATATTTGTCGTCACGTAATTTGAAAACCTCTGAGGTTCTAACTAGTTCAGAATTAAGCACTTACAAAATTATCAATGCAAATAGTATAGTTCTATTTGAAGGTGCGTTAGAGGGAATTGAGTCAAATCTAAGTAAATAAAGAACCAAATGAGCATCTTAATTAAACCAGTTGTAACAGAAAAAGCTACAGCTGATAGTGAATTAAATAATCGATATGCCTTCTTAGTGAATGTAAAAGCTAACAAAGTTGAGATTAAGAAAACTATAGAAGCTACTTATGGGGTTTCTGTAGAGAAAGTTCGTACTATGAATTACGGACCGGATAGAAAAGTACGCTTCACCAAGACTGGAGTTCAGCATGGTAAGACTAACGCAACGAAAAAAGCGATAGTTGATGTGGCGGAAGGAGATATTATTGATTTTTATAGCAATATATAAGTAAAGACAAACAATGTCAGTAAGAAAATTAAAACCAGTAACACCAGCTCAGCGTTTTAGAGTAGTCAACGGATTCGATGCCATTACTACTGATAAGCCGGAAAAGAGTTTACTCGTACCGAAAAAGAGATCTGGTGGTAGAAACAATCAAGGTAAAATGACCATGCGTTACATCGGAGGTGGTCATAAGAAAAGATACCGAATTATTGATTTCAAAAGAGATAGAAAAGAAGTTCCTGCGGAAGTTAAATCTATTGAGTATGATCCAAATAGAACTGCTTTCATTGCATTAGTAGAATATGCTGATGGTGAAAAGCGCTATATCATAGCTCAAAATGGTTTAAAAGTAGGTCAAACCGTTATTTCAGGAGAACAAGTTGCTCCGGAAATAGGAAACACAATGCCATTAAGCAGTATTCCATTAGGAACTATTGTTTCCTGTGTAGAATTGCGTCCAGGACAAGGAGCTGTTATGGCTCGTAGTGCTGGTGCTTTTGCTCAGTTAATGGCGCGTGACGGTAAATACGCTACTATCAAATTGCCTTCTGGGGAAACTAGAATGGTAATGGCTAATTGTTTAGCGACAATTGGTGCTATCTCTAACTCTGATCACCAGTTATTAGTATCTGGGAAAGCAGGTAGAGGAAGATGGTTAGGTAGAAGACCAAGAACTAGACCAGTAGTAATGAACCCTGTTGATCACCCAATGGGTGGTGGAGAAGGTAAATCTTCTGGAGGTCATCCAAGATCAAGAAATGGAATTCCTGCTAAAGGATACCGTACAAGATCTAAGACGAAAGCAAGTAATAAGTATATCATAGAACGTAGAAAGAAATAAGACATGGCTAGATCATTAAAAAAAGGACCTTACGTTCACTATAGTTTAGATAAAAAAGTTCAACAAAATGTTGAGTCAGGAAAGAAAGCAGTGATCAAAACTTGGTCAAGAGCATCTATGATTACTCCAGATTTCGTTGGTCAAACTATTGCTGTGCATAACGGACGTCAATTTGTTCCTGTATATGTTACAGAGAACATGGTAGGACATAAATTAGGAGAATTTTCACCAACAAGATCATTTAGAGGTCACGCTGGTGCAAAAAATAAAGGAAAAAAATAATAAGAAGCTATGGGAGTTCGTAAAAGAGAAAGAGCAGAGCAAATCAAAGAGGCTAAGAAAAGTATAGCCTTTGCAAAGTTGAATAACTGCCCTACTTCACCAAGAAAAATGCGTTTAGTAGCGGATTTAGTAAGAGGTGTTAAAGTAGAAAAAGCGCTTCATATATTGAAATTCAGTCAAAAAGAAGCGTCACGTCGTTTAGAAAAATTGTTATTGTCTGCTATTGCAAACTGGCAAGCTAAAAACGAAGATGCTAGCGTTGAAGAAGCTGAATTGTTTGTAAAAGAGATCAGAGTTGATGGTGGAAGTATGTTAAAAAGACTTCGTCCAGCACCTCAAGGTCGTGCACATAGAATAAGAAAGCGTTCCAACCATGTTACATTGGTGTTAGGAGCTAATAATAATACACAAAGTTAAGATAGAAGTATGGGACAAAAGACAAATCCAATCGGAAATCGCCTTGGTATCATCAGAGGATGGGAATCCAACTGGTACGGAGGTAATGACTATGGAGATAAACTTGCTGAGGACGATAAAATCAGAAAGTATATCCATGCTCGTTTATCTAAAGCTAGTGTTTCTAGAGTAATCATCGAGCGTACGCTTAAACTTGTAACCGTTACTATCACGACGGCTCGCCCAGGTATCATTATTGGTAAAGGCGGTCAAGAGGTAGACAAGTTGAAAGAAGAGCTTAAGAAGATTACTGGTAAAGAAGTGCAGATCAATATCTTTGAAATTAAGAGACCTGAACTTGATGCAAACTTAGTTGCAGCTAGTATAGCGCGTCAAATCGAAAACAGAATTTCGTATAGAAGAGCTATCAAAATGGCAATTGCTGCTGCAATGCGTATGAATGCAGAAGGTATTAAAGTGCAAATTTCTGGCCGATTAAACGGAGCGGAAATGGCACGATCGGAATCTTATAAAGATGGTCGTATTCCTTTGTCAACTTTCAGAGCAGACATCGATTACACACTTCATGAAGCTCATACTACTTACGGTAGATTAGGAGTTAAAGTGTGGATCATGAAAGGTGAGGTCTATGGAAAAAGAGAATTATCTCCATTAGTAGGGATGGCTAAAAAGCAATCTGGAAAAGGTGGAAATAATAACTCAGGTGGAAAAGGAAAACCTCGTCGTAGAAAGTAATTTTTTAAAGTTAAAGAAAAATGTTACAGCCAAAAAGAACAAAATATCGTAAAGTACAGAAAGGGCGAATGAAAGGGAACTCTGGTAGAGGTCACTTACTTTCTAACGGTATGTTTGGTATTAAATCATTAGATTCAAATTTTTTGACATCTCGTCAAATTGAAGCAGCCCGTGTTGCGGCAACTCGTTTCATGAAAAGAGAAGGTCAATTATGGATTAAGATTTTTCCAGACAAGCCAATTACAAAGAAGCCGCTTGAAGTACGTATGGGTAAAGGTAAAGGTGCGCCAGAATACTGGGCAGCTGTTGTGAAACCTGGGAGAATTATTTTTGAAGTAGGAGGAGTTCCTATGGAAGTTGCTAAAGAAGCATTACGCTTAGCAGCTCAAAAATTACCAGTTAAAACTAAGTTTATTGTAGCTCGAGATTTCGAAGCTTAATTTTTAATAAGTTATGAAACAATCAGAAATTAAAGAATTATCTGTAGCTGAGTTACAAGAGAAATTAAAGGAGTTTAAGAAAAGTCATTCTGACTTGAAACTAGCGCATGCTATGTCTCCTTTGGATAATCCAATTCAGTTGCGTTCGGTACGAAGAACAGTTGCAAGAGTAGCTACTGAACTAACTAAAAGAGAATTGCAATAAATTGAATTCTACTGACAGATGGAAAAAAGAAATTTAAGAAAAGAGAGAATAGGTGTTGTTACCAGTGATAAAATGACGAAATCAATAGTGGTTTCCGAAGTTAAACGAGTAAAGCATCCTATGTACGGAAAGTTCGTGTTAAAAACAAAGAAATACGTTGCGCACGACGAAAAGAACGATTGCAACATTGGTGATACAGTAAAAATAATGGAAACACGTCCATTGAGTAAAACCAAATGTTGGAGATTAGTTGAAATCATTGAAAGAGCTAAGTAATTATGGTACAACAAGAATCAAGATTAAAAGTAGCAGATAACACGGGAGCTAAAGAAGTTTTAACTATTCGTGTATTAGGCGGAACTAAAAGAAGGTACGCTTCTGTAGGAGACAAAATTGTTGTAACTGTAAAAGATGCAACTCCCAACGGTAGTGTTAAGAAGGGACAAGTTTCTACAGCAGTTGTTGTACGTACTAAGAAAGAAGTAAGAAGGCCAGATGGATCTTATATAAGATTCGATGATAACGCTTGTGTACTTTTAAACCCAACAGGGGAAATGAGAGGAACACGTGTTTTCGGACCAGTTGCTAGAGAACTTCGTGATAAGCAATTCATGAAAATTGTATCATTAGCACCAGAAGTGCTTTAATACATTATTTAAGATGACAAAACTAAAGATAAAATCAGGAGATACAGTAAGAGTAATAGCTGGAGATCATAAAGGGTCTGAAGGTAAAGTGCTAACTATTCTTCGTGAAAAGAACAAAGCGATTGTTGAAGGAGTAAACATGGTATCTAAGCATCAAAAGCCTAGTGCTCAAAATCCTCAAGGTGGAATCGTTAAAAAAGAAGCGCCTATTCAAATATCTAACTTATCTTTGTTGACTTCAAAAGGAGAAACAACAAGAATTGGTTACAGAATGGAAGGTGATAAGAAAGTAAGGTTTTCTAAAAAATCTAATGAAGTATTATAGTTATGGCTTATATTCCAAGATTAAAACAAGAGTACAAGGATAGAGTTATCCAAGCTCTTACAGAAGAATTCGGTTACAATAACGTAATGCAGGTGCCAAAACTTGAAAAAATTGTTTTGAGTAGAGGTGTTGGTGGTGCTGTAGCTGATAAGAAATTAATTGACCATGCTCTTGAGGAGTTTGGGAAAATTACAGGACAAAAGGCTATTCATACCTTATCTAAAAAGGATGTTGCAACGTTCAAATTACGTAAAGGAATGCCAATTGGCGTGAAAGTTACGTTAAGAGGAGAGCAAATGTATGAGTTCTTTGATAGATTGGCTACTTCAGCCTTACCGCGTGTAAGAGATTTTGGTGGAATCAAAGCAAATGGATTTGATGGAAGAGGTAATTATAACTTAGGAATTACTGAGCAAATTATCTTCCCAGAAATAAATATCGATAAAGTAAACAGAATTGCTGGTATGGATATTACATTTGTGACTTCTGCGTCAACAGACAAAGAAGCTAAATCATTATTAACTGAACTAGGTTTACCTTTTAAAAAGAACTAATTATGGCTAAAGAATCAATGAAAGCCCGCGAGGTGAAAAGAGCAAAAACGGTTGCTAAATATGCTGAGAAAAGAAAAGCTTTAAAAGAAGCTGGAGATTACGAAGCATTGCAAAGGTTGCCGAAAAATGCTTCTCCAGTTCGTATGCATAATCGTTGCAAACTTACAGGAAGACCAAAAGGATATATGCGTCAGTTTGGACTTTCTCGTGTAATGTTCAGAGAAATGGCTAACAAAGGGTTAATACCTGGAGTTAGAAAAGCAAGTTGGTAAAAATATAAATTGGTTTCAGGTTCAATGTTTTTATTGAAAACCAAAACCACAAATTAATAAATATGTATACAGATCCAATAGCGGATTATTTAACTAGAGTTAGAAACGCTAGTAGTGCAGGACACAGAGTTGTGGAAATTCCAGCTTCTAAGCTAAAAAAAGAAATAACTAAGATCTTATTTGATCAAGGTTTTATCTTAAGCTACAAGTTTGAAGATTCAAAAGTTCAAGGAAACATCAAAATCGCATTAAAATACGATAAGATGACCAAAGATCCTGTAATCAAGAAAATTCAAAGAATCAGTACGCCAGGTTTACGTCAGTATGCTGGAACTAAGGAACTTCCAAGAGTATTAAACGGATTGGGAATTGCAATTGTGTCAACTTCTCACGGAGTAATGACAGGAAAGCAAGCTCAACGTGAAAATGTTGGTGGAGAAGTTTTATGTTACGTTTACTAATTAAAAAGACTAACAGAAATGTCAAGAATAGGTAAAAACCCAGTAAGTATTCCAGCAGGAGTTACTGTAGATATAAAAGAAGGTCAAGTAACCGTAAAAGGTAAACTAGGAGAATTGAAACAACAAGTTGACGGTATCACTGTTAAACAAGAAGAAGGTCAATTAGTACTAGAACGTCCATCTGAAAGCAAAGATCATAGAGCAAAACACGGTCTATATAGAGCATTACTCAACAACATGGTTGAAGGTGTCTCTAAAGGGTTTACAAAAGAATTAGAACTAGTTGGAGTTGGATACAGAGCAAGTAACCAAGGACAAAGACTAGAACTAGCTCTAGGATTTTCTCACAATATTGTTCTCAATTTAGCTCCAGAAGTTAATATTGAAACAATATCTGAAAAAGGAAAAAACCCAATTATAAAATTAACTTCTTTTGATAAGCAATTGGTAGGGCAAGTAGCGGCTAAAATCCGTGGCTTCCGTAGTCCAGAACCTTACAAAGGAAAAGGAGTTAAATTTGTTGGAGAAGTATTAAGAAGAAAAGCAGGTAAATCAGCTTAATAATTAATTATGGGATTATCAAAGACTGAAAGAAGACAGAGAATCAAAAACAGAATTAGAAAAATCGTTGGTGGCACAGAAGCTAGACCAAGATTATCTGTTTTTAGAAGCAATAAAGAAATTTATGCTCAGATCATTAACGATGTAGATGGCAAAACAATTGCAGCAGCATCATCGAGAGACAAAGATATCAAAGCTGATACAAAATCAGAAGCTGCTTCCTTAGTAGGGAAGTCAATTGCTGAAAAAGCGTTGAAAGCCGGTGTCGAAACAATCTCATTTGATCGAGGTGGATATTTATACCACGGAAGAGTAAAATCATTAGCAGAAGGTGCTAGAGAAGGAGGACTTAAATTCTAAGAAACTATGTATCAGAAATACAAAAACGCAGAATTAGTAAAGCCAAGTGGACTAGAATTAAAAGATCGTTTGGTAGGAGTACAACGTGTTACTAAAGTAACAAAAGGTGGTAGAGCCTTTGGTTTCTCAGCGATTGTAGTTGTTGGAGATGAAAACGGTGTCGTAGGACAAGGTTTAGGAAAATCTAAAGACGTAGCTACAGCTATTGCAAAAGGAATTGAAGATGCTAAGAAAAACTTAGTACGTATTCCTTTGCAAAAAGGTACATTACCACATGAACAAAAAGGTAAATATGGTGGAGCTAGAGTATACATTCAACCAGCATCTTCCGGTACGGGAGTTATTGCAGGTGGAGCTGTGCGTGCAGTATTAGAAGCTGTCGGAGTTCACAATGTATTATCTAAATCTCAAGGTTCTTCTAACCCGCATAACGTAGTAAAAGCAACATTTGATGCATTATTACAATTAAGAGATGCAGGTATTGTTGCAAAACAAAGAGGAGTTTCTTTAGAAAAAGTATTTAAAGGATAAATCAAGGATAAAATGGCAAAAATCAAAGTAAAACAAGTAAGAAGCAAAATTAGTCGTCCTCAAAATCAAAAGAGAACACTAGAAGCGCTTGGTCTTAAAAAGATCGGTCAGGTTGTAGAACATGAAGCTACACCAAATATCCTTGGAATGGTAAATAAAGTTAAACATTTAGTTTCTGTTGAAGAAGCTTAAAAATAACAACTAGTTATGGAGTTAAATAACTTAAAACCAGCTGAAGGTTCAGTTCAAAGTAATAACAAAAGAGTAGGTAGAGGACAAGGTTCTGGAAAAGGTGGTACTTCGACAAGAGGTCACAACGGAGCAAAATCTCGATCAGGTTATTCAAAGAAAATTGGATTTGAAGGTGGTCAAATGCCTCTGCAAAGACGTGTTCCTAAGTTTGGTTTCACAAATATCAATCGTAAAGAATATCAAGGTGTAAATCTTGATAGACTACAAGAAATGGTAGAGGAAGGTAAAATCACAGATACTGTCGATTTACAAGTATTAGTAGCGAATAGAGTAGCTAGAAAAAATGATTTGGTAAAAATCCTTGGAAGAGGTGAACTAAAATCAAAATTAAAAGTTACAGCACACAAATTCACAGCTTCAGCTAAAGCAGCTATCGAAGCAGCAGGAGGAGAAGCAGTAACTTTATAATTTGTACATAGAAGCATGAAAAATTTTATTGACACAATAAAAAATATTTGGAGCATAGAAGAACTAAAAAATAAAGTTTTAGTGACACTAGGACTTTTATTAGTGTACCGTTTTGGTGCACAAGTATGTCTTCCAGGTATGGACTATACAAAGCTTGGCGCTGAGTTTGCTGGTAATTTTGATAATGGACTTGGTGGTCTATTAAATATGTTTACTGGAGGAGCTTTTGCTCAAGCATCTGTATTTGCATTAGGAATTATGCCATATATATCTGCTTCTATTGTAGTTCAGTTGATGGGAATCGCGATTCCTTACCTGCAAAAACTTCAAAAAGAAGGAGAAAGTGGTCGTAAAAAAATCACTCAGATTACTAGATGGTTAACAATCGTTATTTGTTTGGTGCAAGCACCTTTCTACTTATGGGGATTAGGACAACTAGGAGTTCCACCTGAAGCATTTACAATAGGTAAAGGATTAGACTTTATCATTCCTTCTGTAATCATCCTTGTCACAGGAACAATTTTTGCAATGTGGTTAGGAGAAAAAATTACAGACAAAGGTATTGGTAACGGTATCTCATTATTAATTATGGTTGGAATTATTGCATACATGCCTAAAGCTTTCGTGCAAGAATTTGTTTCTAACTCAGGAAAACCAATGTTAATCCTTATAGAAATTGTAATATGGTTAGCTATTATTATGGCTAGTATCATGTTGGTAATGGCAGTACGCCAAATACCTGTACAATATGCTAGAAGAACTGCAACTGGTGGATATGAGAAGAATGTTTTTGGAGCAAGACAATTTATTCCATTAAAATTAAATGCATCTGGTGTAATGCCAATCATCTTTGCGCAAGCTTTGATGTTTGTGCCTGCAGCACTTGGAAAAGGTCTTGGAACAGATTCATCTGTTGGACAATGGATGATATCTAACTTTCAAGATGTATTTGGATTATGGTACAATGTTTTATTTGCATTCCTAATCATCATATTTACATACTTCTATACAGCAATCACAGTGCCTACTAATAAAATGGCAGATGATTTGAAGAGAAGTGGAGGATTCATTCCGGGAATTCGCCCTGGCGGAGAAACTGGAGAATACTTAGACAAGATAATGTCTCAAATTACGTTACCTGGATCAATCTTTTTAGCATTGATCGCAATATTCCCTGCAGTTGTTGGGACTATATTAGGAATTCAACAAGGTTGGGCATTATTCTTCGGAGGAACATCGTTGCTAATTATGGTAGGAGTTGCCATTGATACTATGCAACAAATAAACTCATACTTGTTGAACAGACATTATGATGGTTTAATGAAAACTGGTAAAAACCGTAAAGTAGTTGCATAATTATGGCTAAACAAGCTGCAATAGAACAAGATGGAACAATCATTGAAGCATTATCAAATGCTATGTTCCGTGTAGAATTAGAAAACGAGCATATCGTAACGGCTCACATTTCAGGAAAAATGCGTATGCATTACATCAAATTATTACCTGGTGATAAAGTGAAGTTAGAAATGAGTCCGTATGATTTAACAAAAGCAAGAATTACTTATAGATATTAATCTATTAAATGATTCAAGAATTGAAAGATTGAACAAGATTATTCGTAATGAATTTTTTTAATTTTTTAATTTTCAATCATTAAATTAATAAACTTATGAAGGTAAGAGCATCAATAAAAAAGAGAAGTCCCGAGTGCAAAATTGTGCGTCGTAAGGGAAGATTATACGTAATCAATAAAAAGAATCCTAGATTTAAACAAAGACAAGGATAGTTATGGCAAGAATCGCAGGAGTAGACATTCCAAAACACAAAAGAGGTGTTATCGCACTGACTTACATCTTTGGAGTCGGTAGAAGTAGATCTAAAGAAGTTTTAGCTACAGCAAAAGTAAGTGAAGATACTAAAGTATCTGATTGGACTGATGACGAAATCGGAAGAATTCGTGAAGCAGTTGGATCTTTTACTATTGAAGGTGAATTACGTACTGAAGTTCAATTAAACATCAAACGTTTAATGGATATCGGTTGTTATAGAGGAATTCGTCATAGATCTGGACTTCCATTAAGAGGTCAGAGAACTAAGAACAACTCTAGAACAAGAAAAGGTAGAAGAAAAACTGTTGCTAACAAGAAAAAAGCAACTAAATAATTAAAATAGATGTTGGTAATTAGTATTGAGTAGTAAGAACTATTATTTAATTATAAAGAATCTAACTACTAACTACTAAAATCTAAATACTAAAAAAAGTATGGCAAAATCTAGCAAAAGTACGAAAAAACGTAAAGTAATAGTTGACGCAGTTGGAGCGGCGCATGTAACTGCATCTTTCAACAATATCATCATATCACTTGCAAACAAAAAAGGAGATGTAATTTCTTGGTCATCTGCAGGGAAAATGGGCTTTAGAGGTTCTAAAAAGAACACACCTTACGCAGCGCAAACAGCAGCGGAAGAAGCATCTAAAGTAGCTCATGAAGCAGGATTACGTAAAGTAAAAGTTTATGTAAAAGGTCCAGGAAATGGTAGAGAATCTGCTATCAGAACCATCCACAACGCAGGAATTGAAGTAACTGAGATTATCGATGTTACTCCATTACCACACAATGGATGTAGACCTCCAAAAAGAAGAAGAGTATAATTAAATTAATTTTCATTGAGAGATTAACGATTATCGAAGGAGAAAGCCTTAATTCATACATCACTCTCATAAATAACTATTAGAAATGGCAAGATATACTGGTCCTAAAACTAAAATTGCCCGTAAATTCGGAGAAGCAATTTTTGGAGAAGATAAATCTTTTGAAAAAAGAAACTATCCTCCAGGTCAACACGGAAACAACAGACGTAGAGGAAAAAAATCCGAATACGCAATCCAGTTGATGGAAAAGCAAAAAGCTAAATACACGTACGGAATTCTTGAACGTCAGTTCAGAAACTTGTTCGAAAAAGCAAACAGGAGTAAAGCAATTACTGGTGAAGTACTTTTACAATTATGTGAATCTCGTTTAGATAACGTAGTTTACAGAATGGGAGTTGCACCAACAAGAAGCGGAGCAAGACAATTAGTATCGCATCGTCATATTACTGTAAACGGAGAAAAAGTAAACATTCCTTCTTACAGCCTTAAACCAGGTGATGTAGTTGGAGTAAGAGTAAAATCTAAATCTCTAGAAGTAATTGAAAGATCTCTAGCAAATGCTAGCCACGTATATGAGTGGATCACATGGAATGGAGAAAAAATGGAAGGTACATTTGTTGCTATTCCTGAAAGACTTCAGATTCCTGAAAACATTAAAGAGCAATTAATCGTAGAATTATATTCTAAATAATAACTAATCAGAAAGTATTCTTAATATGGCATTATTAAACTTCCAAAAGCCCGATAAAGTTATCATGATTGACTCTTCTGAGTTTGACGGCAAATTTGAATTTCGTCCTTTAGAACCTGGTTATGGGTTAACTATCGGAAACGCATTAAGAAGAGTACTTCTATCATCATTGGAAGGTTTTGCGATTACTTCTGTTCGTATGGACAAAGTAGATCACGAATTTTCAACGATTTCTGGTGTTGTAGAAGATGTAACAGAAATTATTTTAAACTTAAAGCAAGTTCGCTTTAAAAGACAAATAGACGATATCGATAACGAATCAGTATCTATTTCTGTTTCAGGTAAAGAACAACTTACTGCTGGTGATTTTCAAAAATTCATCTCTGGTTTCCAAGTATTAAATCCAGATCTAGTAATCTGTAATATGGATGCTAGTGTGAACTTAAACATGGAAATTACTATCGAAAAGGGTAGAGGATATGTTCCTGCTGAAGAAAACAAAAAATCAAATGCGCCTTTAGGTACAATTTTTACAGATTCTATTTACACACCTGTAAAGAATGTAAAATACAGCATAGAAAACTATCGTGTTGAACAAAAAACTGATTATGAAAAATTAGTTTTTGAAATCATTACTGATGGATCTATTCATCCTAAAGAAGCTTTGACTGAAGCTGCAAAAACACTTATTCACCACTTCATGTTATTCTCAGATGAGCGTATCACACTAGAAGCGGATGAAATTGCACAAACAGAAACATATGATGAAGAATCATTACACATGCGTCAATTACTAAAAACAAAATTAGTAGACATGGACCTTTCTGTAAGAGCACTAAACTGTTTAAAAGCTGCGGAAGTAGATACACTAGGAGACTTAGTATCTTACAACAAAAATGATTTAATGAAATTCAGAAACTTCGGTAAAAAATCATTAACGGAACTAGAAGAACTAGTAAACGTTAAAGGTTTAAGTTTCGGAATGGACTTATCAAAATACAAATTAGATAAAGATTAATTCCTCTATAATTTGCTCCTCAGTAAGAGTTGTAGCAAGATAAAGGTAAAAAACAAATGTCATGAGACACGGAAAAAAAGGAAACAACCTAGGTAGAAAAACTGCTCACAGAAAAGCAATGTTAGCTAATATGGCGTGTTCATTAATTGAACACAAACGTATTAACACAACTGTTGCAAAAGCGAAAGCTTTAAAACTTTTCTTTGAACCATTAGTAACTAAATCTAAGGAAGATACTACGCACAATCGTCGTTTAGTATTTAGTAAACTTAGAGACAAGTATGCGGTAACTGAATTATTCAGAGACGTTGCTGTAAAAGTTGCTGATAGACCAGGTGGTTACACAAGAATCATAAAACTAGGAAATCGTCTTGGAGATAATGCTCAAATGGCATTAATCGAATTAGTAGACTACAACGAAACGTACACTACTGAGAAAAAAGCGAAAACTACTAGAAGAAGTAGAAGAGGTGGAAAGAAAGAAACTGCACCAGTAGTAGAAACGCCACAAGCTTCAACTGAAGAAGAATAATGAAAAATAATTCATTATATTATAGAAGGATAAACTTTTTAAGTTTATCCTTTTTTTTGTATTTGAAAACGACGATATCATTCAATAAGAAGTACTAAAGAAATGATCAATCTACTAAAATCATTAGCTCCAAAAAGTCTAAAGAAATTTATAAAAAGAGAAATCTTAAAAACTTCTCAGGTCAATAAACCTAGGTATAATACTTCTTTAGTAAAGGATGAATTTACATTAGATTGTACAATTGCTTACAACAAATACGGAGGTTATTGTACGCCTTTTGCTGCACAACAAGAATCTGTAGTGCAAGAAATTCTCAAAGGAAATGTGTACGAGCCAGAAACCATTCAATACATAATTGATCACTGTGGTAATGGAGATGTTGTACAAGCTGGCGCGTATTTTGGAGACTTTCTTCCCGGAATTGCAAAAAATATTTCTACAAAGGCGAACGTTTGGACATTTGAACCAAGTGCCGAATACTTCCGATGTGCCGAAATCACCATACGCATCAACAATCTAAAAAATGTACACCTATTTCAAGTTGGCTTAGGAGAAAAAAAATCTGAAGTTCAATTGCAAATAGAAACTGAAGACGGAAGATTATTAGGTGGCGCAAGTAGAATAATTGATTCAGAAAATGGTAAATTTGTACCAATTATGATCGAAATGCTAGACAGTATGATTCCTGAAGATAGAAATATTTCAATACTTCAATTCGATTTAGAAGGATTTGAAATACCAGCATTAAAAGGCGCAATCAATACAATCAAAAGGTGCAAACCGATCTTAATACTTGAAATACTATCGCACAATGATATCTTAGAAAATGAATGGTTTAAAAATAACATTCTTTCTTTAGGCTATAAAATTTCAGGAAAAGTACACAACAACACCATAGTAACAATACAGCATAACAACTAATTCATACAAAAACACACAACTAAATTGTATAGCTAGATATGAAATACCAAACTCGACAAAAGGCAATATTACTTCTTGAAGATGGAACTATCTTTCACGGAAAAGCAATTGGAGAATCAGGAACTGCTTTCGGAGAAGTCTGCTTCAACACAGGAATGACAGGATATCAAGAAATCTTCACAGATCCGTCATACTATGGACAATTAATGGTTACCGCAAATGTACACATTGGAAACTACGGAACAGCTACTGACGAAATGGAATCTGACAGCGTGAAAATTGCAGGTTTAATCTGTAAAAATTTTAGTTACGATTACTCGAGAGATGCCGCAGATAGTTCACTAAAAGAATTCTTAGAAAAATACAACCTATTTGCAATATCGGATGTTGATACACGCGGATTAGTAAGCTACATTAGAGACAATGGAGCAATGAATGCTGTTATTTCTACGGAAGTAGACAACATAGCCGAACTAAAAGCGAAACTAGCAAAAGTGCCAAGTATGGCAGGACTAGAATTAGCGTCAAAAGTATCAACCAAAGAACCTTATATATACGGAGACGAAAATGCTACTCACAAAATTGCCGCACTTGATATCGGAATAAAAAAGAACATTCTCAGAAACCTTGCAAAGCGAGATGCGTGTATCAAAGTATTTCCATACAATGCAACGTTTGAAGAAATGAACGCGTGGAATCCTGATGGATATTTCTTATCAAACGGACCAGGCGATCCAGAACCGTTGCAGGATGCAATTGCACTAGCTAAAGAAATCATAAAGCGCGATTTACCATTATTTGGAATCTGTTTAGGACATCAAGTAATTGCGTTGGCAAACGGAATTTCAACGTACAAAATGCACAACGGACACCGAGGAATCAATCATCCAGTAAAAAATATATTGACAGGAAAAGGCGAAATCACATCGCAAAATCATGGGTTTGCTATCAACAGAGAAGAAACGGAAGCAAATGCTGATGTGGAAATCACGCATACACACTTAAATGATAATACCGTTGCTGGAATTCGTATAAAAAACAAAAACTGTTTCTCGGTACAATACCATCCAGAAGCAAGTCCAGGGCCACATGACGGAGAATATTTATTTGATGAATTTATCGCGAATATTCAAAAAGTAAAAACGGTTTAGTACCATTTGTTGTTTTCTTTTATAGTAAATTCAAGTGATAAATAGTATAACACATAAAACCAACACAAAAATGTATAAAATCATCACCTTACTAATAGCGTTTGCATTTGTGGTTTCTTGCAAAGAAGAAACAAAACCTTCAACGCCATTAACGGAAACAGAAAAAACTACGACAACGCAAGAAGCAACAACGGAAGCTGAAAAAGCGGAAGCGAATATTGTTGTCACTACTGAAGATTTGACTTTGGCTCAAGAACAATTCTTATCAATTACCATTGCATATTTCAAAAATTGCAAAGCAAATTCAGCTGACAGAAATGATTGCCGAAGCAACATAACAAAAATGATTTCGGAGTTTTATCAAATCTCAGATTTTAATGATGCGAAAGGTGAACATGTGATGTATGATAGCATTTATCCAACAATTTCAAAATCTGATGCCTGGACGAAACTAGGAAACGCAAACGATCAAGAAGTATTACAAAAAGCACAAGAAGCGGCAAACAATGGAAAAGCAACCATTGCGATTGACATTTCAGAATCCTATGGACAAGTAGCAATGATTACTCCAGGGAAACTGACAACTTCTAATTCATGGAAGTTAGAAGTTCCAAATGCAACTGCCTTGGTAGATTATGATGCTGAAAAGTCATTTATGAACAAACCATTATCGTACGCGTTCAAATCAACAGAAAATATTGTGCTATTCAGTAAAAAATAGTTGCATTATATACTAGGGAAAACGTTTTCGCATTCTCTAAAAAGAAGAAAAAATAGCGCATTGCTAACATATCCGTAAAAGCAATGTGCAATCACATAAAACTAGCGTTAGTTTCGTAAATTAGCCTAGACGAAATAAAAAGAAAAAAGAAAATGAGCAGAATTATCAACATTCACGCAAGACAAATATTTGATTCAAGAGGTAACCCAACTGTTGAAGTAGATGTAGTAACGGAAAATGGAATATTGGGAAGAGCAGCAGTACCATCTGGAGCATCAACAGGAGAACATGAAGCTGTTGAGTTAAGAGATGGCGGAAACGCTTACATGGGAAAAGGAGTTAGCAAAGCTGTGAACAATGTAAATACAACGATCGCAGAAGCACTTATGGGAGTTTCTGTATTTGAGCAAAATCAAATCGACAAAATAATGATCGATTTAGACGGAACGCCAAACAAAAAGAATCTTGGAGCAAATGCAATACTAGGAGTTTCTTTAGCAGCCGCAAAAGCAGCCGCAAACGAATTGGGAATGCCATTATATAGATATGTTGGAGGCGTTTCTGCAAACACACTTCCAGTGCCAATGATGAATATCATCAATGGAGGATCACATTCTGATGCGCCAATCGCGTTTCAAGAATTCATGGTCATGCCTGTAAAAGCGAAAAACTTTACACATGCTATGCAAATGGGAACTGAGATCTTTCATCACCTAAAAAAAGTTTTACACGACAGAGGTTTAAGTACAGCTGTTGGAGATGAAGGTGGATTTGCACCAACATTAGACGGAACAGAAGATGCTTTAGATACAATTTCATTAGCAGTTGCGAATGCAGGTTACAAACTTGGAGACGAAATTATGATTGCTTTAGATTGCGCTGCAGCAGAATTTTATGTTGATGGCGCTTATGATTACTCAAAATTTGAAGGTTCAACAGGGAAAGTAAGAACTTCCAAAGAACAAGCGGATTACTTAGCTGAATTAGCAGCAAACTATCCAATTATTTCTATAGAAGATGGAATGGACGAAAACGATTGGGAAGGTTGGAAATACCTAACTGAGATTGTTGGAGACAAAGTTCAATTAGTTGGAGACGATTTATTTGTAACGAATGTAGAACGTTTATCAAGAGGAATTGAAAACAATACTGCAAACTCTATCTTAATCAAAGTAAACCAAATAGGGACGTTGACAGAAACAATTGCTGCTGTAAATATGGCACATAATGCTGGATACACTTCGGTAATGTCACACAGATCTGGAGAAACAGAAGACAACACCATTGCAGATTTAGCAGTTGCGTTAAACACAGGACAAATTAAAACTGGTTCGGCTTCTCGTTCAGACAGAATGGCAAAATACAATCAATTATTACGTATCGAAGAAGAATTAGGAGAAGTTGCCTACTTTCCACAAGAAAAAGCATTCAAAATCAACTAATACATTTTAAATTAGAACATATTCAAAACGAGTTTCTGCAAAGGAACTCGTTTTTTTGTTAAACCCAAAACCCAAAACCCAAAACCCAAAACCCACAAAAGTTTATAAGTTGAAGAGTTTATTAGTTTATGGACTTAGAAAATTCGTCACGTCAGAGGTAAATACTCCAAACACTCCAATACACAAATCAACGAATCAACAAATCAACACTTCGACTTCGCTCAGTGCAGGCAAATTAACAAAAAACGAAAAGAAGCAAAGCGACTAAAACAACACCTAAAAAAATCAGCAACTCTGCGTATTTTTAGAATTCAAAAAAGATAGTATCTTTATCACATGATAGAACAAAAAAAACCACATGGTTGTGTAGTTGCCTTTCAACGATTCTTTTCGGGTTGTTTGGCGCTTATTGCTACAGGTTTTTTACTAATCATTCTAATTTTCTTAGGTAGTGAAGTCAAAATTGAAGGTATATCGCTATTAGTAGTGGCTGTCAGCGGTTTTTTTATATTAAGATATCTCTGGAAAAAAGTAGTACGAAAATCTGTATCCAACAAAGATGCTTTCAAAAGCGTATTTTTCGACGTATTGCGAACCATTGCTGTATTAGTACTATTCTCTGTTATCATGACGATTCTGATGAAAAATGCAGGATATGAAAAAGAAGAAACAACTGTTACCGACGACGAATCATCCAAAACAGAAATCATTACAACTACGGAAGGCGACGAAGTTATCAGATACATCATTAATAAGCAATATTGGAAAGATTTTGATGGCGATTGGTATCGAATGAACTTCAAAATTGCCGAAAACAGCGTGCAAAAATCGAAAGTAAATCGAGAAGGTTACACATATACACGCGACTTCACTTGGGGAAAATTTTACAAACACATGGCAGATCATGATAAGCCATTGTTAGAACACTTATATACGTCGTTCAGTAAAATTCAGCAAGACAAAAAAATGGGTCGTAAAAAGTTTGCCGAATTCATCATCACAAGCATTCAAAACATACAATACAATTATATAAAATCAACGCCGTGCGACGGAAACGAAGATTATCCATGTGTCGGAAATGTGCGACTCGGAATATTTGCGCCCGCAGAATTTGGTACAAACCTCAAAGGTGATTGCGATTCACGAACTGTATTACTATTTGTACTCTTGGCAAAATTCAACTATGATGTAGCCATTTTAAACAGCGATCAATACAAACACTCTGTGTTAGGAATCAACTTGCCAGCACGAGGAAAATATAAAACACACAACAGAAAAAAATATTATTTCGTAGAAACTACTGCAAAAGGATGTCCAATTGGATATTTACCAAAAGACGTTTCAAGCTTACAATATTGGGATTTTGTATTAGTCAACTAAAAAAACAATCTTATGAAAACAGACATATTCTATCTAGCATTAAGTCAAATGGTACTATCAATAGTACTTGCCATTATCATATTCTTTATTTCGTATAAAATATTGATCAGAATATTTAAGCTAAAAGAAGAAAATCTAAATGACTCCAATTTGGCATTAAGTATCTTCTTTTCAGGAATCATCTTTAGTACAGGATATTTGCTCAGCGGAATCATTCCGTCAATCATCAGTGCGATAGAAATGTTGAAAATTCATGCGAAAGAAAACCTATTCGTTGAAATCTTAAAATATTCGTCGCTATCACTATTTGCAGGATTCTTGTTAGCCGGATTAATTCACTTCAGTTCTTTTATGTTGGCAAAATCATTAACAAAGCATGTGGATGAAGTTGCAGAATTAAAAAAGAATAATTTAGCTGTCGCGATTTTACTCACAACAATTCTAATCACAATCACGATGATTTCTAGAGACAGTCTCGTATTCTTAATCGAACTCTTCTTGCCACAACCAACGGTTTTAGAATACACATAAATCAGTATAATAGGATTGTTTTATAATACTTTAACGCAATGAGCGATTGTCAAATTCATACGAATCGCTTTTTAATTGCCATAGATTTTAGCAATATCTCAATTATAAAATCCTTTGTCAAGTCTATTCATAAATCGCTACATATTTCGTAAATTAGCAATTGAAACAAAAAATAAAAATTCTATAAAAATATGTCAGAGAAAATAGCTAAGTTAGAAATCAATGGTGAGAAATATGAGTTCCCTGTAATTGAAGGTACAGAAAATGAAATCGCTATTGACATCAAAAATTTAAGAGGATCAACAAATGGAGTTATTACCATTGATCCTGGATATAAAAATACAGGTTCTTGTGAAAGTGCGATTACATTTTTAGATGGAGAAAAAGGTATTCTCCGTTACAGAGGATATGCTATTGAAGACTTAGCTGAAAAAGCAGACTTTTTAGAGGTTGCTTACTTATTAATCTTTGGAGAATTGCCAACTTCAAAGCAACTGGCAAAATTCCATAAAGACATCAAAGCGCAATCTATTGTTGATGATGATATCAAAAAAATAATAGACGCGTTTCCAAAAACAGCACATCCAATGGGCGTGTTGGCTTCACTAACTAGCGCATTAACAGCGTTCAATCCATCATCAGTAAATGTTGATTCGGAAGAAGAAATGTATAATGCCATCGTAAAAATACTTGGAAAATTCCCTGTATTAGTAGCTTGGGCAATGCGTAAAAAACAAGGCTTACCATTAGATTATGGAAATTCATCATTAGGATATGTAGAAAACATATTGCAAATGATGTTCAAGAAGCCGCATGAAGAATACAAACTAAATCCAATAGTTGTAAATGCATTAGACAAATTACTAATCTTACATGCAGATCACGAGCAAAACTGTTCAACATCTACAGTTCGTATGGTAGGTTCGTCTCACGCTGGATTATTTGCTTCACTTGCTGCTGGAATCTCAGCACTTTGGGGACCATTACACGGAGGTGCAAACCAAGCCGTATTGGAAATGTTAGAAGGAATTCGTGAAGATGGTGGAGACACTAAAAAATACATGGCGAAAGCAAAAGATAAAAGTGATTCTTTCCGTTTAATGGGATTCGGACACAGAGTTTACAAAAACTTTGATCCAAGAGCAACCATTATCAAAAAAGCAGCCGATGAAGTATTAGCTGACTTAGGAGTAGAAGATCCAATCTTAGACATTGCAAAAGGATTAGAAAAAGAAGCGTTAGAAGACTCATACTTTGTAGACAGAAAACTATATCCAAACGTGGATTTCTACTCTGGAATCATTTACAGAGGAATGGGAATTCCAACAGAAATGTTTACAGTAATGTTCGCTTTAGGACGTTTACCTGGATGGATTGCACAATGGAGAGAAATGCGTTTGCGCAAAGAACCAATTGGTCGTCCACGCCAAGTTTACATAGGAGAAAATCACAGAGAATTTTCTAAAATCTCTGACAGATAATACTTAAAACAAAATTGAAAAGCTTCATAGACTCAACGTTATGAAGCTTTTTTACTATATACCCGAATTGCATGTTAGAACTATACATAAACGATGAAACTTCTCAATTACGGGCAGTTGTTTTAGGAACAGCGGAAAGTTGCGGACCTATTCCAAAAGCTGAAGACTGTTACGATCCAAAATCAAAACTACATGTGTTGGCAGGAACATATCCGTTAGAAAAAGATATGATTCCCGAAATGGAAGCTGTTGCTGCAATCTTTGAAAAACACAATGTCAAAGTATTTCGTCCGAAAATCATCAAAGATTACAATCAAATATTCTCAAGAGATATCGCTTTTGTCATAGAAGATAAATTTATCACATCTAACATATTACCAGATCGTGATCGCGAAATAGAAGCAATTCAACATGTAATCAATCAAATCAATCCTGAAAATATAATTACGTTGCCAGAAGAAGTTCATGTAGAAGGTGGCGATGTAATGCCTCATGGCGATTATATTTTTGTCGGAACTTATTCAGGCGAAGACTATTCAGACTACATTACTGCACGTACAAATATAGATGCTGTCATTGCATTGCAAGAATTATTTCCAGACAAAACAGTAAAATCATTCGAACTTCGTAAATCAAATACAGAACCAAAAGAAAATGCATTACACCTAGATTGTTGTTTTCAACCTGTTGGAAAAAACAAAGCAATCTTACACAAAAACGGATTCCTAATAGAAGAAGAATACGAATGGTTGGTTGATTTATTTGGGAAAGAAAACATTTTCGAAATCACGAAAGACGAAATGTATAATATGAATAGTAACATATTCTCGATTTCGCCAACAGTTGTCATTTCAGAACAAAACTTTACACGCTTAAACACATGGCTAGAAGCACAAGGTTTTACGGTTGAGAAAGTTCCGTATTCACAAATTGCTAAGCAAGAAGGATTATTACGTTGTAGTACAATGCCATTAATCAGAGAATAGTAAGTTTTCTTTAAATCCGCAGACTAACATATAAAAAACAGTCTATGTGGAAATATTTTTTAAAAATTAGTAGCTTACTACTTATTTTCTGTAATTCTTACAATGGAATTGCTCAAGGTCCTATTAGTGGATTTTACAGTGAAAAAGGAGATGCAATAGTCGTTGTTGGTTTAGGATTTGAAGACTCTAAAAATTACTTCATAGGAAGAGAAAAAAGCGACTTAAGCAGAAGCCTGTACAGTGTTTCATTATTTGGAATCTATGGAATAAATAATCGACTAAATATACAAGCTTCCATACCTTATTTATCAAGCAATAAAGAAAATGGATTTCAAGATGCACAGTTTTTTCTAAAATATAAACTATTGCAAAAGGAATGGAAAAAAGATAAATTGGAACTTTCTTTAGCAACTGGATTTTCCTTTAATTTAACTGATTATAACATTGGAGGTTTAAATGATTTAGGACAGCAAGCTAAAATCTTAGATTTCCGCGCATTACTACATTATCAAAAACAATCTGGCTGGTTTATAAATCTACAAAGTGGATTCTCTTATAAATTTGCGCCAGTTCCTAATAGTCTTCCTGTGACAATCAGACTCGGAAAAGCAAGTTCGAAAAGTTATTTTGATTTTTGGTATGACTTTCAATATGCTTTTGGCGGAATAGATTATCGAGGAACACCAAGACCTCAAGATTTTAGACGTCTTGGAGCAAACTATCATAAAATTGGCGGAACATATCACTTTTCGCTCTCTAAAAAATCAGGAATCTATGTAGCGCCATCATATGTGATTTCTGGAAGAAATGTATTTAAAGGATTTGCGTATCATCTAGGTTTTACGTATCAATTATAAATTCGATGAAAATCGAAAAATCCTTTTCAAAAATTATAACAAACTATCTTAGTTTTTACGTAGTTTTAGGACTTTAAAAAGCACTAACAAAAATTAACAATGCAACAAACGACTAATGCCATACTTATGGTTCGTCCGATTGCGTTTCGCATGAACGAACAAACGGCGGTAAATAACTATTACCAAGAAGAACTAGATGGTGTAATGCCAGAAACAGTTCAGATAAAAGCACAACGAGAATTTGACGCGTATGTAGAAAAACTAAAAGGAATTGGCGTACATGTCATCGTCATTCAAGATAGAGAAGAACCAGATACACCAGATTCAATATTTCCAAATAATTGGATTTCGTTTCACGAAAACGGAAACGTAGGTTTATATCCAATGTTTGCTGAAAATCGTCGTCACGAACGCAGAGAAGATATTTTAGTTGAACTAGAAAAACAAGGTTTTGTAATTGAAAATGTTATCGATTACACAGCTGCTGAAGATGAAGAAGTTTTCTTAGAAGGAACAGGAAGTATTGCGTTAGACAGAGTAAACAGAAAAGCCTATTGTGCATTATCGCCAAGAGCTGATGAAGAATTATTCATAGAATTCTGTGAAGATTTTGAATATACACCAATAGTTTTTACGGCGAATCAAACTGTTGATGGCGAACGAAAAGCAATCTATCATACGAATGTAATGATGTGTTTGGCAGAAACATTTGCAGTCATTTGTTTAGAATGTATTGATGATAAAAAAGAACGTAAAAACGTAAAAAAACATCTCAAAGAAGATGGAAAAGAACTCATTATTATCACGGAAGAACAAGTAACTAGCTTTGCTGGAAACATGTTGCAAGTAAAAGGAACAAACGATGAGCTTTTTCTAATCATGAGTGCGGCAGCATACAAATCATTAACTGAAAGTCAAATAAAAGCGATTGAAAAGCATTGCAAAATACTATCAAGTTCGTTAGAAACCATCGAAACTTGCGGCGGCGGAAGCGCACGTTGTATGATGGCTGAGGTTTTCTTACCGAAAAAATAACGTTTCGACTCCGCTCAACGTACTTGAAAACATTAACAAAAGTACATTGATCGGAGTCAAAATAGGATGCTTTCAACGTCATTCTGAGCTTGACGAAACAAAACACATGGAACTAGTCGAAATGAAAAAAGCCTAAGAAAATTATTTCTTAGGCTTTTATATTTCTCAATTATTGAGTTTTTCAATCTTTTAATTTTTCAATCTTTCAATCAAAAAATCACTTTCCACAATCATTATATTCTTGAATAATTTGCTTCAAGTTTTCTTCATTGTTTACATCAAATTCGCCAGCTTTCAAATCGCTCGCAACTTGTTTGCACTTTCCTAAATACTTTGCTAAAGCTTTTGAAATCTTTTCGTTGTTACGATCATCAATCATAAAACCAGATTTCTCGTCTTTCACTTTAATAACATATGTTCCTTCTTCTCCAGGTTTTACCAAAAGCATATGTCCATTTTCTTCGTAAATCTCTTCGTAGAAATACGAATTATTAAATCCGAAATTCGTAGCATTTGATAATTTCTTCAATGCATTTCCTTTCGTTTTCATTCCGTGAAATGTCTTTTCAACACCTTCATCCATTGCTGTAAACGAAATTCCATCTTTCGCAGAAAACTTCTTAATACGTGTTCTTCCTTTATCATTTTCATAGCGAATACTAATATCTTTCCCGAAATTATCAATAGAATTCATATCATGTAAACCAGCAACTTGTTGTCCAGGTTCAAGTTCTAATTTCTCAAAAACTACATACACAGTTCCATCGTATTTCTTTCCTTTCTTATCTGTTACACTTCCAGAAACGCCGTATAAATTCACGCTATTTTCCTTCGCAATCTTTACTTTTTCTTTGTGTAATTCACTCTTCTGTTTCTTCGCTTGACGCCCAAAAACATATCCGCGCCCAACCATACTTTCTACAAATAACTGTCCAAAAGTTCTTGAAAAACGACCTGTAAACATGGTTTTAGAACCTTCGTCAAACTCAAACGTTTCATCAGTATATGTTTTTACAACCGCAGCTGTAGAACCCATTTTGCGAGATTCTTCCGCAGTAGCGACTTTAATTCCATCCAAATCAGTAATAGCGTATGCTTTCTCAGAAGCTGAATAATATACTTTTCCAACAATTTTTGTTCCTTGCGAACCTCCAAAAGTAATCGTTCCGTTAGGTTTTACATACGGTTTGTAACGTCCAACAGTTTGTTTACGCTCATCAGCTTCTAACTTCGCAGCGGCAGCAGCTTGCATATATTTTTCGCTAATAGATTCACGTTCTTCAGCAAAAAAGGCAGCAACAGCTTCTTTATTAATTCCGTTAGCATCAATCATATTATACTTCTGACTTAACAACCGAATAATAATTTTCTTTGAACTAAATGATGTTTGTAAAATTTCATATGGAATCTCCGTTTTCTTTCCATCCGCAGAAGTCATTTCTACATATTGATGATCTTGGATAGCTGAAACCGAAATGGCTTTGTAGGCTGCATCAAATGCTTTTTCGCCTGACAAATACTTAAACGTATACTTGTTTCTTTCGTCTCCATCTTCAAAAATGGCAACTTCTTTCTTATCAAAAAGAATCTTATTTTTCTTAATCTTTATTTTCTGACTTATTGCCAATACTGGTAGTAAAAGCAATATAAAAACGATTTTTTTCATGTAATGTATTAATAGATTTATACTATAATCGATGGCAAAAATACTAAAATAAAACCACACAGTATGAGAATGTTACGTGTTTTGTGGTATTGTATTTGAGACAAACATGCTTAAAATAGTATTTGAGCTAATTATAAAATCGTATGCAATATCAAAATCGGATTTCCAAAATTATATTTGTTGAAACTTTACAAAGACTATCACATCATGATCGAATTTTTTAAAACACATAAAATCGCTTTATTAGGAGGAATTATTGCAACTTCCTTTACTGGAATTGGTGTATTTCTCATGGGAAACGTCTCAGGATATGAAGCCAAGCAATTATTAGAAGGTCAACTTTCTGGATTGAATATGTTGTGTAATACAATTGTACTAGCATCAGCGACAATTTTAGCATTGTTACTTACGTTAATAAGTGTAAGTTCAGGATCTGACAATACGTTAAAAAAGAAACATTACAAACAAGTATTAAACATTGCAAAGTTTGATGTAATTCTCTTTATTTCGGCGTTAATACTTTTTCAATTTTTTAACATGCCAATTATGGAATCTGATCAAGTGCCAACAAGTTGGTTCAATAGTATTTATTGGCTTACTCTCATATTTACGTCTATTATTAGTGGAATGATGATTACAGTAATTTTGATGCTGTATACAGCTGTTACAAACATTATTTCCATCATCGGACTAGGAGAAGATCATGACATGTTATACACAGAAGACGATGAAGAAAAAATAGAAGAAGGCAAAGAAGATATTGAAAATTCGTAAATTAAGTATACAATTAGCAAAGGCGTTTAAAAGTGTTAAATTATGACGATTCACTACCAAAATCATCAAAATAGTAGATAATCATCAAATATTTTTGTTTTTAACAAACAACCATTTACTTTTATACACAAGATTGAAATGCCTCGAAACGTTATCATTATCTGAAAATCATTCACATGCTTTCTAAAAAAACAAAATACGGATTAAAGGCATTAAGTTACATAGCGCGAAAAGGCGGCGACTCACCTGTGTTAATCTCAGAAATTGCTACAGAAGAAAAAATTTCTAAAAAATTCTTAGAAGCAATTTTACTCCAACTAAAAAACAATGGTTTTCTCGGTTCCAAAAAAGGAAAAGGTGGCGGTTATTACTTAATCAAAATGCCAAATGAAATCAAAGTAGCTTCACTCATTCGAATCTTAGAAGGGCCAATTGCCTTGCTTCCATGTGTAAGTTTAAATTTCTATGAAAAGTGTGATGATTGCGTGGACGAAACCAAATGCGGATTGCATCATTTAATGTTAGAAGTACGCGATAACATGCTCGCCGTTTTAGAGAACAAAACTCTAGAAGATCTCACGAGTTTATAAAACGAAATTAACATTGCAAGTAACGGTTTCTTTTTCCGCAGTGTAGTATTTATTTTTCGTTAAGAATTTTTGAAGCCATAAAATTTTAAAGAATCCAATCTCAAAAGATCAATTTGAAAAATTAAAGCTGCTTAATGATCAAATTAAAACCCATAAAAATAATTTTTTCAAAACTGTTTAAAATCACGACTGATTATCAAATAGTAAGTATCAAGTCTTTATTCTATAATCTAACAGCGACTTGTGCTGAGCAAAGTCGAAGTAAGCGGTCTCATATCTATAATTGGGCAATACTGGTTTAAAATAATTATCTACAACAACTTTCGTTAAACATACCCAATAATTAATATCTTTGCACCTCAAATTTTAGGAGTAATGAATATTCAAGAAGCCTTAACGGAAAAAATCAAAGAAGCATTTCAAACCTTGTACAGCGCTACATTAGATACTGTAGAATTTCAAGCTACAAGAAAGGATTTTGAAGGTGATATTACAGTTGTGGTATTTCCGATGCTCCGCGTTAAAAAGATGAATCCGGCGCAACTTGGAGAAGAATTAGGAAACTATTTACTAGAACATGTTTCAGAAATAAGCAGTTTCAACGTTGTAAAAGGTTTTTTAAATCTAGTGATAGATGATTCTTTCTATTTAAATTTCTTCGCGAATATTGTCAAAAATGATACGTTTGGTCATACAACTCCAACGGCAGGAGAATCTGCGGTAATGGTTGAATATTCCTCACCAAACACGAACAAACCATTGCATTTAGGACACGTTCGTAACAACTTATTAGGATATAGTGTTTCGGAAATTATCAAAGCTTCTGGAAAAAAAGTATACAAAACACAAATCATTAATGATCGTGGAATTCACATCTGCAAATCGATGTTGGCTTGGGAACGTTTCGGAAACGGAGAAACGCCAACGGTTGATGAAAAAGGTGATAAATTGGTTGGGAAATATTACGTATTGTTCGAAATGAAATTACGTGAAGAGGCAAGACCAATTTTTGAAAATTATATAAATAATATCATAGATCCTCCAACAGCTTTAGAAGCTCAAATCAATGCGCATAATGCATTGATAGAAACATTGGGTACAAAGAAAAAAGAGGAACTTGAAAAGTTAGATTATACATCAATTGCACAATTAGGTAATGAATTTGAAATACAACTGGAAACTGTAATTGACAACAACATGTTAATTTCTAGTATTTCAAAATCTATATTAGACAATACTGCAGAAGCAGCAGAAGAAGCGACTAAAAAGAAAACAAAACAGTTTGATAAACTTGTAAAGCGTGTTACGGATTTGGAAGGTAAAATTTCCGAAGAATCTAGAAAGATTTCTAAAATAGCAAGAGACACGACCGAAATTATGAATGCAGCACAACAAATGTTGCGTGATTGGGAAGCTGGCGATGAAGAAGTCGTTGCACTTTGGAAGAAGATGAACCAATGGGTTTATGATGGTTTTGCAACTACCTATAAAAACTTAGGTGTTGATTTTGATGCGTTATACTATGAAAGTGATACGTATCTTTTAGGAAAAGATGTAGTACAACAAGGAATTGAAAAAGGTGTTTTCTATGCAAAAGAAGATGGTTCAGTTTGGTGTGATTTAACGGAAGATGGTTTAGACGAAAAAATAGTTTTACGTTCAGACGGAACTGCGGTGTATATGACGCAAGATATCGGAACGGCAATTCAGCGTGTAAAAGATTATCCAGACATTGGCGGAATGATTTACACCGTTGGAAACGAGCAAGATTATCACTTTTCAGTATTATTCTTAATCTTGAAAAAACTCGGATTCGAATGGTCTAAAAACTTAGCGCATTTATCGTACGGAATGGTAGATTTACCAAGCGGAAAAATGAAAAGCCGTGAAGGAACTGTCGTTGATGCAGATGAACTAATGACTGAAATGGCAACAACTGCGAAAGAAATCTCAGAAGAATTAGGCAAGTTAGAAGGTTATTCCGATGAAGAAAAAGAAGCGTTGTACAAAATCATTGGAATGGGCGCATTAAAATATTTCATTCTAAAAGTAGATCCAAAAAAACGAATCTTATTTGATCCGAAAGAATCGATTGACTTTGCAGGAAATACAGGTCCTTTCATTCAATATACATACGCGCGAATTCAGTCAATTTTACGAAAGGCTGACTTTGATTATTCAGCAGAAATCACAGGAATTGAGATTGATATTCGCGAAAAAGAAATTGTAAAACAATTGCAAGGATATCCTGCGGCTGTAGAATTAGCGGCAAACAATCAAAGTCCTGCAGTAATTGCAAACTACACATACGATTTGGTAAAACTCTACAATTCATTCTTCCAAAATATTTACATTTTAGGAGAAGAAGACGAAGCGAAAAAAGTATTCAGAGTGCAACTATCCAAAAAAGTAGGAGACACGATCAAATCAGCGTTTACGTTGTTAGGAATTGAAGTTCCTGAGCGAATGTGATTTTCGAAGAAAATCATCCTGAACTTGTTTCAGGATCTTACTATTTTTGATATTTCTTTTTTACGTCACCCTGAACTTGATTCAGGGTCACATAATCATGAACTTGTAGTAATGTGATTCTGAATTAATACTGAATCAAGTTAAGAATGATAAAACTTAATATGTTCGTCTTTAAAATAAAATTTAAGTTTATATCTTCGTTGTTTTCGGGATTGAATTATAGCTTTTTAGCGCTATTTCGATGCTTACAGTAATTATAATCAATGTTCTATTTTGAATAAAAATAATATACCTTTTAACCATGTATAAAAAAATCTGTATCTTTTTCGTCTTTATAATAGTATCCTTTGTGAATGCGCAACAGAAAAATTTTGATGCTGTTCATTTTACTTTAAAACCAACATTAACGCCTGACGCAAATGATGTTATTTTTAGTTTTGAAGGCGATTTGTGGAAAGTTTCTTCAAGTGGTGGAGATGCTTTTAGATTGACTGCTATGGACGGATCAGAAACGAACCCAAGTGTTTCACCAGATGGTAAATGGTTGGCGTTCTCTAGTAATCAATTCGGAAATTATGATGTGTATGTAATGCCTTTAAAAGGTGGGGAAATTACACAACTTACATTTCATCAAAGTGGCGATATGGTTTCTTCTTGGAATTGGGATAGTAAAACGATCAATTTCACATCTGGCAGATATAATTCTGTGACAAATTATACAGTGAATATTAATGGAGGAACTCCAAAAAGAACTTTCAATCACTATTTCAATACGATTCATAATGTTGTAGAACACCCAAAAACAAATGATATTTATTTTAATGAATCTTGGGAAAGCTCACGTTTTGCGCATAGAAAAAGATACAAAGGAGATTACAATCCAGATATAAAATCATACAATTTAAAATCAAAAAAATATACAAAACATACATCTTATAGAGGAAAAGATTTTGGAACAACGATAGATAAATCAGGTACTATTTACTTTAAATCAGATCAGCATAATGGAGAATATAATCTGTACACATTCCAAAATGGGGAAAAGAAAAGGTTGACAAGTTTTTCTACGTCAATTATGTGGCCAAAGGTTTCTGCAAATGGTGAAAAAGTAGTTTTTAGAAAAGAATATCAATTATTTGTATATGATGTTGCTAAAAATTCTACCAAAAAACTGAATTTCAATATCAATAGAAATTCAACAATCAACAAAGAACAATCGTATGATGTAAAAGGGAACATTACATTTTTCGATATTTCTTCAGATGGTAAAAAAATGGCGTTTATATCTAGAGGAAAATTATTTATTTCTGATGTAAAAGGAAAGTTTGTAAAAGAAATACAAACAAATCCTTTAGAAGCTGTGAAAGAAGTGAAATGGCTAAGCGATAATAATTCAGTAGTTTTTTCAAGGTCTGATAAAGGATATTACAATTGGTTTGTAACCAAAGCAGATGGAACGTCAACAACAAATCAACTCACAAAAAATAAGAGCAATAACAGACAAATTACGCTAAATATAGACAAAACTAAAGGTGTGTATTTAAGAGGTAGAAACGAAATCTATACAATCGACTTAAAAACATATAAAAGTGAATTGATCGTGAAAGATGAATTGTGGGGAATCTATAATGCTGACCCTTATTTTTCTCCAGATGGAAACTATATTTTATACACTGCTTACAGAGATTTTGAAGCAGATATTTTCGTGCATAACTTAACTACAAAGCAAACAAAAAACTTAACCAATACTAAAGTTTCAGAATCTGAACCAGCTTGGTCTTCTGATGGAAAATATATTTATTTCTCTTCCGAAAGGACAGTGCCAAGATTTCCTAGTGGAGGAAATGGGAAATCTAAAGTATATCAAATGGCTTTAGATAAATATGAAAAACCTTTTAAAATAGATAAAGTAAACGAACTTTTTAAAGAAGAAGAGAAGAAAGATAAAAAGGACAAAGAAGACAAAGAAGATAAAGAAGATGAAAAGGAGAAAGTAAAAGAAAAAGTCATTGTTACTATCAACGAAAAAGGGTTGATGGATAGGTTAACAGCGATTAGTCCAAGATTTGGTAATCAACGCAATATCACGGTTATAAATGACGGAAACAAAACACATATTTTATATATATCGAATCACGATCAAGGAAAAAGTAAGCTATGGAAAACTACTTTAGAACCTTTTGAAGATAATAAAACGGTTAAATTAAATGATACGCCTATGTTTGGTTATCAATTTATTACTGTAGATAAAAAACACTATATCTTATCTAAAGGAATTATAAATACCGTGAATTTAGGCACTAATAAGTTAAAACCAATTGCAATTGATTATAGTTTTAATAAATCATTATCAGATGAATTTAACCAAATGTATTATGAAGCTTGGGCTGGAATGGAAGAGAATTTTTATGATGAGAATTTTCATGGAGAAAACTGGCAAAAACTAAGAGATGATTATGCTGCATATTTGCCTTATGTTTCTAGTAGAGGTAATTTAAGATTAATTTTTAACGATATGCTTGGTGAGTTAAATACGTCTCACTTTGGGTTTAGATCAAATGGTAAAGAAGAGCAAACTTATTATGGCACTCAGACATTAGAAACAGGAATTGTTTTTAATAATAACAATCCGTTTGTAATAGAAAGAATCGTTTCTGAAGGACCAACGGATGTAAAAGGGAAAGACCTTAGAAAAGGAGATAAACTGGTTGCTGTAAATGGAAATAGTGTTGATACAAAATCTAATAGAGAGCACTATTTTACGAATCCTAAATTCAAGTCAGAAATGAGTTTGACATTTAGTAGAGACGGAAAAGAGTTTAGTGTGAATGTGCATCTAGCAAATTTCTGGGCTGTTAAAGATTTAGTTTATGATGAATGGCAAGACCAAAATCAAGCGTATGTTGATAAAAAGACGAACAATAAGGTTGCGTATGTTCATATGAAAAATATGTCTGGTAGCGAATTAACCAAATTTTATCATGATTTAGTTAGTGAAGAAGCTTACAAAGACGGTTTAATTTTAGATCTACGTTATAATACTGGAGGAAATGTACATGATGCAGTATTGAATTTCTTGCGTCAAAAAAAATATTTAAACTGGAAATACAGAGAAGGGAAATTAACGAGTCAATCTAATTTTAGTTATGGCGATAAACCTATCGTTTTACTAATAAATGAACAATCTTTATCTGATGCAGAAATGACAGCAGCGGGCTTTAAGGAACTAGGAATGGGAACCATTGTAGGAACAGAAACGTATCGATGGATTGTTTTTACAACCAGTAATTCTTTAGTTGATGGTTCTTCATATCGATTACCAACTTGGGGCTGTTATACGTTGGATGGGAAAAATTTAGAAACTCATGGAGTTACGCCAGATGTATATGTTGGCGAAAACTTTAAAGAGCGTTTAGAAAATGAAAATCCACAATTGGATAAAGCAATTGAAATTATACTTAAAAAATTAGAAAAACGATAAAATTGAGAAGTGCTTTCTTGTGTTTTTAATTTTACTATATTTTTATGATTACGTCTTTGCGAAAGTTTTGAAAAAACTTGTGGCAATCTGCTTCTCGAGTAGCAGATTACTTCGTCATACTTCCTCGTAATGACGTTTCAAGAGTAACTTTAAAATTCCACACGAAAACTCAAATTCGGTGTAATGCCTAACGACTGATTCTGTATTTCAGAAATCACCGTATTATCTAAATTATAATATTCGTTTAAGATATTTTGCTGATCAAAAACATTCCAAACAGAAAGTCCAATTTTTGAATTGATGTTCTTCTTTTTGGAAAGTGTCAAACGATACGTGGCTGAAAAATCAGTTCTAAAATAATCATCTAAATTCTCAGCATTTGGCGAATTGTAATTAATAGTTCCATTCACAACTGTTGGCGAACCAAGCGTAGTTGTTGGTTTTCCTGTGCGATAATACGTTCCTAAAGAAAATTCAAAAGCTTTCCAAGAATACGTTCCGCCAAGCGTTAAATTATGTGTAATATCTAAATTATTCGGAAACATTTCGCCATTATTCAACGACATAAAATCGTAGTCATTTTTACTAAATGAATAACTCAACCACGTATTAAAATCGTGCCATTTCTTATTAAACAACAAGTCAATTCCTTGTGCAGTATAACTTCCAACAGCATTCACAAATTGAAACTGATTCTGAAAACCTTGACTTCGCGTGGTAATTCCGTCAACTTTCTTGATGTACACTTCTGCGCTAATCAACAAATTATTCTTCGTGTATTGCGCGCCAATAGAAACCTGTTTGCTTTCAATCAATGGAACAGAAGTTCCGTTAGCAAGTGTCCAACGACGTTTTTCAATTCCTAAAAAATCATTCTGTAAATCAATTACTTGAGATATGGCTTGACTTTTATATTCGCCCAAAACCAACACACTAAAATAATTAGAAAATTGCTGTCTAAAATTCAAACGTGGTTCAAAGCGAAATTCATCAATCTTTCCATATTGATTTGCTCTAATTCCAAAATTCAACATCGTTCGGTAACTATCTGAAACATAATTCAATTCAGAATATACAGCATGATTTCGCATCACATCTTTACGATTACTACGAAATTGTGGATTGCTCACATCTTGAATATTGGTAATTCCAATCTCAGAAAACTGATACCCATTCTGAATCGTGAAATTTTCATTAATACGATACTTTGTATGAAATTTAAATGCGCTATCCGCGAGATCATTCTCTTGAAATAACCGTTGATTATTGGTAATATCAAAATTTGTCGCTTCTAAATTATAATTCGAAAGATACAATTGCACTTGTGTAGAAAATGCTGGCGACCATTCTCGATTATACGTCAAACCAGCAGCCAAATTTCGTTGTGTAATTCCACTATTCACAGCTTTTCGTTGATTATTTAACGTAGCTTCTTCCGTATAACTCAAATCATTAAAAATATTCAAAAAACTAAACTGTATATTATCTGTTTTAGAAATATCATAGATGAATTTCGTACTCATATCATAGAAATAGAAATCTCTATTTGTAGTTGTTGTATTGTTCGTTTCTTGATTGTTATTGGTAATATCTGAATCTTGAAAAATACGATCAAAATAAATTGCGTAGGTTGGCGTTTCGACTAAATCGGTAATGGAACGACGCGCCGAAACTTGTATTTCCATCTTTTTGTTGAGTTGAATTTTGGCAAAACCATCTGCATGAATCAAGTTTAATCCCGCGCCAGCGACTAAAGAATCGTTAGGATGATGATCTAGTTGCATTTGAATCATTCCAGAAACACCATCGCCAAATTTAGCACTTGTTCCGTTTTTAGTGACAATTACTTTATTTAAGAAATACGGATTAAATGCAGAAATCAACCCGAAAAAGTGTCCAGATTGATACATTTTAATATCGTCCCACAATAAAATATTCTGATCATTTGTTCCGCCACGAATATTAATATTTGAAACAGTTTCGTTACTACTTGAAATTCCTGGTAAGGCTTGAATCGTCAGTAAAACATCAGGTTCGGTAACGCCAGGTAAAATGCCGAAATTTTTAGGTTTCACGGTAATTTGCCCGTTTCTATTCATGGAAATTCCTGAAGCAATATATTCTGTCAAATAAATTTCGTCCAATTCTTGAATCTGATCAATAAAAACAGTAATGGCAATATAACGTCCATTAATTAAGGTAAACCGAAGATTCGTTTCTAATTCAAAACCATCTAATAAAGTTTCAAGCGAAACAGCATTATTGATTTGTGGAGTGACTAAAACATTCTTTAAAACAGTATCTACATAGGAGAAAACAACATCGTATTTTTTCTGTATTTTAGGTAATAATTTAGACAGTAAAATTTTATTCTCCTGATTTTCTTGTGAAGTAACACATTGAAAACTAAGAAAGAAGCAAAGAAAAGTGAAAAAAGTGAGTACGCGTTTTTTAGTCACGTTTTAGAATAATCGAGTTTTGTTTCTTTTGATATTTCAACTGTGACGGCAACGTAATTGATTTCAATGCCAAATCAATATTGGTATGTGTAAAACTTCCTGTAAAAATCTGAGAAGTATCTACTTTACTGGCGTCAACCGTTACATCATACTGTCGTTCAAGCTCTTGAATGACTTCTCGTAAAGGTAAACTTTTAAAAGAACTTTCATCTCTAATCCATGATGGTTCTTTTAGCATTTCTTTTTCATTGCGAATTTGTTTCCCATCAAGTATCAAATAGCGTTCTCCAGGCGTTAAAACAATATTTTCTTTGTTGTAACTTACTTTTACTGAACCTTCATAGCAGAAAACTTCAAATAAATTATCACGTTGTTTTACATTAAATTGTGTTCCCAAAACGGTTACAATTCCGTCATCGGTAATCACACGAAACGCAGCACCTTTGGCTACTTTAAAATATGCTTCTCCGTCTAAATTGACTTCGCGTTTTTCGCTCCACAAATCTTTATCAAATGACAAACTCGATACCGCATTTAAGGTAACAGCTGAAGTATCAGGTAATTCTAGTGAAGTTTTATTCGCAACAAGCGTATTAACTGTAATTGTATTGGGCAATGTTGTGTACATATATGCGCCAAAACCAATCACTAAAATTGCGGCAATTCTTAGCAATGGCTTTAACCATGAAGTAGGTTTTGATGTATCTTTTCTATTAAATTGAACAGTATTGTAAGCAGCTTCAACATTTGTTTCTGGTGCTTTAAAATGCTGTAAGGCGTTATCTAACTTCGTTAATTCCTCATAATCGTCAAGCTGTTTAAAAGCTTCCAACTCTTGAGGCGTCAACGCGTGATCTAGCCATTTTTGTAGTAATTCTTCTCGTTTCATAATTGGTACTTATCTATATAACAACTTTGTATCTTAAATTCCCCTATAGAAATTTTAAATTATAAATGCTGAATTTTAAATTGAAAATATTTTTAAATTTATAAGCTAATCGTCTGATCGAGTGAATTTGTGAAACAAATTAGTATCGAGATCTGCTTTGAGTTTTAAAGTATTTCTCGATACAATTTTCTTCATTTCATTTCAAAAATTACTCGAAAAGACGTTTTATAAATTTTAGATTCTTATTTGTAATTACATCATACTGAACTTGATTCAGTATCACACAAACAAGCTAAAACTTTTACATTTTACATTTTGAGTTTTACATTTTGAGTTTAAAGTATTTCTCGATACAATTTTCTTCATTTCATTTCAAAAATTACTCGAAAAGACGATTAGTTATCGATGAAAAATTTATTTTACTAACAAACTAACAAACTAACAAACTAACAAACTAACAAACTCATAACTCATTTATCTCTTCCCGCAACTTGCTCAGCGCACGATAAATACGTTTTTCCACAGCTTTCGTAGAAATATCTAGCAACGCGGCAATCTCTTTATGTTTTTTTCCTTCCACACGATTCATCAAAAAAGCTACACGTTCAGATTCTGTCAAATTTCCAATAGCACGTTGTAATTTTTGCAAATACTCTTGTTCTTGCATTAAAAACTCAGGATTCTCGTTGGTATGCGATCTTGGTTTTATTTTTCGATGTTGTAAAACGACTTTATGATGTTTCACTTCATTCAGCATCATATTATTACCTATCGTAAACACATAGCTTTTGGCTTTTGCAGGCGTAACTTTTCCGCAATTTTGCCATAATTTCGTAAACGCTTCTTGTGCTTTATCTTCTGGATTCAAATAATCGCCAAACTTGTAATACAAATACGAATACAAACTTTGGTAATGTTTCTTGAAAATTTTAGAAAACATCAATTCGTTACAAATGTTATCTTGCAATGGTTTTGGCATAAATGCTAGTTAAATTATGGACTAAAAGTAAACATAAATTTTTTAATTATATAGGTGGGAATTTTGCCTTCGAAGTTGTTTTAATAATAGCATACTAGAAAACTAGACTATGTAAACCTCATGAATATATGAATGGAATCGCTCCTATAAAATTCATAAAAACCCTTTTTTCGCTTCTCGCGATATGTCTCTGCTTCAATTCTTGTCAAGAAGAAAATGTAGAAATTTCAGAATCAAATCCAGCAGCTACTTTGGTGGCAAACACAGCGTTGCCGCAATTAATGGAGCGCATGACATTGCTTGATGGTTCTTTGGATAACATCATTGACAATTCAAATTGTTTCTTGGTCGATTTGCCTGTGACAGTTTCAGTTAACGGAACAACAATTGTTGTAAATAGCACAAACGATTACGCTACAATTCTTGAATTATTAAATCAATCAACGGATGAAACGGTTGCAATTACATATCCAATTACAATTATTTTAAGTGATTATACGGAAATTACGATTGAAAATGAAGCAGCATTACTTTCGCAAATTTCGAATTGTTCAGGCCCAAATCAGCCAGATATTGACATTGAATGTATTGACTTTCAATATCCGTTTAGCATTGCAATTTTTAATGTAAATTTTGAAGTCATTGAAACAGTAAACATTACACACGATCAACAATTATATACCTTTTTAGCAACACTTTCTAGCGGAGTTGTGGCGAGTATAAACTATCCAATAAATCTTCAAACTGCTGACGGAACTACCATTTCTGTAAATAATAATTCAGCATTAGAAGCGGCAATCGCTGCTGCAGATAATACCTGCGATGAAGACGATGACAACAATTACAACGATGCAGATTGTACTCAAACACAAGTAACCGCAAATTTGGCAGATTGTTTTTGGCGAATTACCAATTTGGACGGAAACACGCAATTAGAATATGAATTTTACTTCAATGCAGATGGTTCTTTCACATTCTCAATCGAACCTTCAAGTAGTAACATATTTGAAGGAAATTGGGAAGTAGCAATATCGCAAGGAAATTTGGTGTTAAACATTAGCAATGTAAGTGCAAATATTACAACATTGAACGGTTCGTGGATTATTGATGAATGTAGCGAAAACGAATTGCAATTACATAGCGGAAATCAAGAAGTAACGTTGCAGAAATCGTGTGAAAACACAACGCCATTTGAATGTTTTGAAAACATAGAAACCACCATTTGTGATGAAGACAATCCGTTTGATGGATTTGTAGAAATGAATTTGGAAGAATTATTCATTGCAAACATAACATGTACGCAGCCATACAATTTCTCTTTTCATCAAACAGAAGCTGACGCGAATGCAAACATATTTGCACTAATTCCAACAGCATACACAAATACATTTCCGCAAGAAACCCTATATCTACGAATTGAAGATGTAAACGGAATGTATGAAGTATATACAATCATAATTACCGTAGAAGATTGCTGTACAAACACAACGATTTTAACAAATGACTTAATTTTATACCTGCCATTTGCAAACGAAACTAAAGATTTGGTAAGCAATTGGGAAGCTTCAGGAAATTACAATTATGTTTCAGACAGAGCAGGAAATGCAACGTGCGCCATCGCTTTTAGCGGAAATGAAACTATAGAAATTCCTGTGACAACAGCAAACCAAATTGTGCAAGGCGACGCGTTTTCGGTAAGTCTTTGGTTTAAAATGCAAAACACAGATCCTACTAATTATGAAATTCTATTCCAAAAAGGAGCAGTCATAAGCGAAGGTTTTCAACTCAGTGTTTTTGATTTGAATACGCCCGTATTTAGTGACGCAAATTCTGGATATGGTTTATGGGACGATCCTTGGAATATGGACACCAATTTACCAACCGACACCACCAATTGGCATCATTTAGTACTTACGGTTGATACAAATAATACGGTACGTTTATACCGAGATGGCATCCAACGAAATGAAGATGTAAATTCTACAATTGACATTGGAAATTCATCGTTGACAAATTACATATTAGGAAATGGTTTTCAAGGTCATTTAGATGATATAAGAGTTTACAAAGTTGCATTAAATCCGAATGAAGTTTCCACGTTATTTACGTTAGAAGCAGATTGCAACATTTGTTTATAATTAGTGTTTAATTAAGTTAGTTTAGTGACTTAGTTTAGTTTAAAAGTTGCCTTTTGTAGAATTTAGGCAGCTTTTTTTAGTGAAACTCAATGTTGAATAGTCTGCAAAATGAATTCATTGATTTAATTTTTGAAACGTCATTACGAGGAAAGTATGACGAAGTAATCTGTTGTTTTGTAAACGGATTCCTGTGAATTTAAAAATATACCTATTAACTACACCGCAATTTTTTGATTGAATTTTTTTCGCTGTTGAATGAGTTCAATATGTTGATCAATTTCTTTCATGAGATTTTTCTCAACTGTCGGATCTATTTTTGAATGTGTTGTTCCTGCATTTCGCATAGATTGTATATACGCATCTAACGTATTCAATTCGGCTTTTGTGGCTTGCAAATTCTCTGCAACATTGACATTAAAACGCGCAATTTCTGGTGTCATTTTGGTGAATGTTGGCGAGAAAAACTTGCTTTTAACGGCTAACCAATACGCTTCGGCATCGGCTTCTTTATACGGAAATGTAATGGTTTCTGTTTGAAGATTTCTGAGGCGTCTTTTTTCACTTCTATAGGAAAGTCCTATTAGAAAAGCGACTAAGCCTATAAAAATTCCGAAGGTCGCTCCAATTCCTGTCCAACCGTATGAAATATAGGTAACTACAAAAGGCGCTGGAATGCTCAATAACCACATCGGAAGAAAGAACAAACGTCCTACAACACCTAATCCTCTACATATTAGAGAAGTTAGCAAAACCATCCAACTCATGCAAACGGCAAACATATCTTCGCTCATGTAGTCATATTGGTAAAATCCAAAAAATGGAAGTGTAAATAGTGCGGCAAGCAAGGTTACAACAATTGCTTCGCCATTAAAAATAATCATAGGAATACAGTTTTAAGACTTTAAATGTATGAGATATTTATGAATTGTACAATTTTGTATGCTTCGAGTACCTCAGTATACTTTGTAATTGCTTCATTGATATTATATTACTATTTCGCGTTAAGGATAGGAGCGACATCCTTTTTTAAATTTTGAACTCGTCATTACGAGGAGGAACGACGAAGTAATCTGTTTGTATAAAGCACAGTTTGCTATTAATTTTTTGGAAGATTCTCGCAATGACTATTTTTTAAAAAAGATATAGCGGTTAGCCTGACCGCCGTACACTGAGCGAAGCGGAAGTGTTAAGGTGGTAACGCCCAAAAAATGATTAACGATTGACGATTAACGAATGTTGATTTTTGATTTTTTAAAAGAAGATAGAACATAGAACAAAGAGTATAGAATAAAGAACACCGAATTAACGATTGACGATTGACGAATGTTGATTTTTGATTTGAGAAGTTATTGAATACTGAATATCGAATACTGAATTTCGAATATCGAAAAACCCAGAACCCAAAAGCGGAGCGACCTAATAATAAAAAGAATTAACGATTAACGAATGTTGATTTTAGATTTGAGAAGTTAGTGAATAGTGAATATTGAATACTGAATTTTGAATATCGAAAAACCCAAGACTCAAAAGCGGAGCGACCTAATACCAAACACCAATTAACGATTAACGAGTGCTGATTTTAGATTTTAGAAGTTGATTAAAACGCCAAATCAACAAATTGACAAACCACCGAACAACAAATCCACAACAAAGGAGCAAAGCGACTATAACTCATAACCGACAACTCACAACTCACAACTAAAAACGAGTGATTTTATACTTTCAAAATTTAGAAGTTTCTCGTATCTTCGCAACTTCTAAAAAAGAATACGTCGTATGTTTAATAATTTAAGTGAAAAGCTAGATAAAGCGTTGCATGTACTGAAAGGTCATGGAAGTATAACGGAAGTAAATGTTGCTGAAACATTAAAAGAAGTGCGAAGAGCATTGCTTGACGCCGATGTAAACTTCAAAATCGCCAAAGATTTTACAAATACTGTAAAGGAAAAAGCTTTAGGACAAAACGTATTAACGACATTACAACCAGGACAATTGATGGTAAAACTCGTGAAAGACGAGTTAACCGAATTAATGGGCGGCGACGCGGCAGGAATTAACTTGTCGGGGAAACCATCGATTATTTTGATGTCTGGTTTGCAAGGTTCGGGTAAAACGACGTTTTCTGGAAAGCTTGCCAATTACTTAAAAACAAAGAAAACAAAGAAACCTTTATTAGTTGCCTGTGATGTATATCGTCCAGCAGCGATAGATCAGTTACATATTGTAGGTGAGCAGATAAAAGTGGATGTGTTTTCGGATAAAGGAAATACAGATCCGGTTGCTATTGCAGAAGCAGGTGTTGCATTTGCCAAAGAAAACGGACATAATGTAGTTATTATAGATACCGCAGGTCGTTTGGCAGTTGATGAAGCCATGATGACCGAAATAGCAAATATTCATAAAGCAATTGAGCCACAGGAAACACTTTTTGTGGTGGATTCTATGACTGGACAAGATGCGGTGAATACTGCAAAAGCTTTTAATGATATTTTGAATTTTGACGGAGTTATCTTGACGAAATTAGATGGTGATACACGTGGTGGAGCTGCGATTTCGATTAAATCCGTAGTAAACAAACCAATTAAGTTTATTGGTACAGGTGAAAAGATGGAAGCAATTGATGTTTTCTATCCTTCGCGTATGGCAGATCGTATTCTTGGAATGGGAGATGTGGTGTCGTTAGTAGAAAGAGCACAAGAGCAGTTTGATGAAGAAGAAGCTAGAAAATTACAAAAGAAGATTGCAAAGAATCAGTTTGGTTTTGATGATTTCTTAAAGCAAATACAGCAAGTGAAGAAAATGGGGAACATGAAAGACTTAGTCGGCATGATTCCTGGAGCTTCAAAAGCAATGAAAGGTATGGAAATTGAAGATGATGCTTTTAAACATATTGAAGCACTAATTCATTCCATGACTCCTGATGAACGTTCAAAACCAACTACGATTAATGCAAGTCGTAAAAAACGTATTGCAAAAGGAGCAGGGCGTTCGGTTCAAGAAATGAATCAATTATTAAAGCAGTTTGACCAAATGAGCAAGATGATGAAAATGATGCAAGGCGGCGGCGGAAGAAAGCTAATGCAGATGATGAAAGGAATGGGCGGGTAATCTGCTTTTGGGTCTTTGGGTTTTAGGTCTTGGGTTTTGGAAATTTTAAATTTTAAATGTTGAATTTTAAATGTAAAACTATATTTCAATCCATCAATCCTTCAGTCTTTTAATTTTTCAATCAATTCAACACACAACTACACATGATTATATTAGACGGAAAAAAAGTATCCAATGAAATAAAGGACGAAATAGCCGCTGAGGTTCAGAAAATGAAAGATCGCGGAGAAAAAGTTCCGCATTTGGCAGCAGTTTTGGTAGGTGACGATGGCGCAAGTTTAACGTATGTAGGAAGTAAAGTGCGCTCGTGCGAACGTGTCGGATTTGAATCTACAATGGTTCGTATGTCTAATACAACTTCAGAACTTGAATTATTGAAAAAGATTCATGAATTGAATGAAAATGATGATATTGACGGATTCATTATTCAATTGCCTTTGCCAGAACAAATTAATACGCAAAAAGTATTAATGGCAGTGAATCCAGACAAAGATGTGGACGGATTTCATCCAGAAAACTTCGGGAAAATGGCGCTAGATATGTCTACGTTTATTCCTGCAACACCTTTTGGAATTCTAGAACTATTAGAACGTTATGATGTAGAAACCAAAGGAAAACATACCGTTGTTATTGGAAGAAGTCATATTGTTGGAAGACCTATGAGTATTTTGATGGGAAGACGCGGATTTCCTGGAAACTCTACCGTAACATTAACGCACAGTCACACTAAAAACATTACACAAATTACCTGTCAGGCTGACATTATCATCACGGCTTTAGGGCAACCAAATTTCTTAAAAGCGGAAATGGTAAAAGATGACGCAGTTATCATTGATGTAGGAATTACGCGTGTTCCAGATGAGAATGCAAAACGAGGTTATGTGATTACAGGTGATGTAGATTTCGAAAACGTAAGTAAAAAGGCAAGTCACATTACGCCAGTGCCAGGTGGTGTTGGACCTATGACAATTGCTATGTTATTAAAAAATACGTTACTCGCTAGAGAACGTCATATTATGGCAAACAGAAAGTAATACAACTTATATATTATATACTAAAGCGATCTTGAAAAAGGTCGCTTTTTTTATGAATTATTTTAAATAATATTATGTATTTACGGTTACCCGTAAGTTTTATATTACTTATGGGGTTATTTTTGTCAATATAAATTAATTATAAGACAACATAATGAAAATAGCACATTAGGAGGAATTATCTTTTTTATAAAAAAAGAGCTTTTCATCCATAAAAATATATAATATTCTGATAATCTATAGTCTACACTCTTGAATCTAAAAGCGTAGTAATCTTTAGTCAGACTTTATGGCGGTACAATTAGCTGATTATAAGTATTTTAAAAAGGATACTAAATGCAATTACATCGTCTAGAGTTACTGTATTTTACAGAAAATTCGTATCTTGTTGAAAGATTTCCTCTGAAGTGCGTTAAAGTTATGTGAAACCATTAAACCAATTAACATGAAAAAAACTATCAACCAGCATTTCAAAATTATGTATTTAGTATGTTTACTTGTGCTTACAGTAGCCTGCTCAGACACCGAAGAAACAAATTCTAATAATATTCAAGAGGCAACGATTGAAAAGATTCTTCAAGACATGAAAAAAGTAGGTGATGCCAAAGGTAAGATCGTTGTGTTTGAGATGAAAAATTACAAAGGACAAGACTACAAAGAACACTTTGAACTCATTGAAAATTCAACAAAAGTACTTGCTTTTGCAACAGGATTAAAAAATAACAGTAAATCTCCTGGCGATAATTATACGGTTACATGTACTTGGGGAGACGGAGATACTACCGTTACCGAATGTGGGGAAAGTGCAGGTTGTGCAGGGCAAGCAACATGGGATTGCTTAGAAAATGGAGGATGTGCAACTGTTTGCAACGCAAAAATAACCTATACACCTTCAATTACTGAAAGTAGTGTTGCGAAAAATAACAAGCCAATACAGCAAATACTAGCAATTTTAGATGAAGTAGTTAAAACAAGCACTGCCAACAATAAAGGAGTAACTTTTACTATTTCTCGTAACAAAGATACTTACAAGCTAAAAGAACTTTCTTTCATAGAAACAAGTCAAAAAAATAATATGAAAAGTGGAAGAACTTTTCAAGTTGACTGTTATGATGGAGAAGGAGAGTTGCTATGGCAAGAAAGTTATTATGATACACTATCTGCCAGTGCGGGTATTTTAAAATGCACAGATGAAGATGGCGGATGCGCTGAAATATGCGAAATTTATGCAGCATTTTATCCATAATAAACCATGCAAACACAAAGTCTCATCCTGCCTTTAGATTTTATGTACGAATGCTTTTGAAACTCCACCGCTTTCATTCGTCGCTTATATACTCTAGGCTCGGTCTAAAAGCAACCTTTACATATTATATAACGAAAAGCAACTTTGAAAGAAGTTGCTTTTTTTGTTTTTGCTAACTGCATTTAGTACGTCAATTCGATTAATTTTTAAAAATGACGAAGTACATATTTAAAAATTGTATCGAGAATCAATTTGAGCTAGAAAGCGTTCTCGATACATTGAGTTTTCAACTCGACACTTGAACCAACGACAATTGTAAGCATCAAAATACTGCCAAATAATAAGTATCTTTAATCAAAATTCAAGTAGTATGAAAACCTCCGAACCGCCAATTATTGTCACACAAATATTTGAACAATCTGTTGAAACTGTTTGGAACGCCATTACAGAAGTAACTCAAATGCGCCAATGGTTTTTTGATAACATTCCAGCTTTTGAAGCAGAAGTAGGTTTTCAAACAAAATTCAATGTAAAAGCACCTTCACGCGATTTTTTACATGTTTGGACACTAACAGAAGTCATTCCAAAACAAAAAATAGTCTACAATTGGAAATACGAAAATTGTAAAGGCGATTCGTATGTAACGTTTGAATTGAAGTCGCACAACAACAAAACACAACTTACATTAACCACAAAAGTAGTAGAAGATTTTCCCGATGATATTCCCGAATTCAAGCGTGAAAGTTGTATTGGCGGTTGGAATTATTTTATAAAGGAACGGTTATACGGTTTCTTACTTAAAACAAAATAAAAGGTTATTAATATAACTCGATAGCTAACTTTTATGCAGAATAGAAATGAAAACACGTTAAGAATTTTTGAAGCCTTGGAAAAAATTTAGTGTTTTCATTTCGGTTTTAGTTCTTTCAGAAAAGAACTAAAAATTCCTCATAAAAGTGCCTTTTCTTTTGGTTCATTTTCTTTGGGCAAGCAAAGAAAAGAACATGAAAAGTTGAAAAATTAAGGAAAGTCGATTCGTATGTAACGTTTGAATTGAAGTCGCACAACAACAAAACACAACTTACATTAACCACAAAAGTTATTGAAAATTTCCCCGACGATATTCCCGAATTCAAGCGTGAAAGTTGTATTGGCGGTTGGAATTATTTTGTGAAAGAGCGTTTGGTTGCTTATCTTGATAGAATAAAAACTTAATTATGAAAAAACTTCTTTTAATTTTCAGCCTTTTATTTATTAACATCAGCTTTTCTCAATCTAACCAAGAAATTAAAACGTTAGATTATGCAAATATTGAGATTGAGGTTCCAAAGAACTGTATAGCCAAATCAAAATTCGAACTTTTAAAGTGTAATGGAATTTCAGTTCAATGGATACATCTAAATAAAGAAAAGCTAAAAACTATTCCAGAACAATTAATCAAAAAATTCGGCAAGAAAGCTAATTCTAAAGAACAGATCGAAGTAATCTCATTTGGCGCTACGTTGAAGGGTTATAAATTTACCTACAAAAACCCAAAAAATTGGAACCGTATCATAGTATATGGAATAGTTAACAGACAACCATTAATCTTAAATGTCGCTTCCGAAGATGAACTAATTGCTATTTCTAATTTAAATGAGTTTCTAAAAAAAATAATGAAAATAAAAATGTGAGCCAATAGCCTATATATACAAAATGCGTCTGTTTGTTAAGTGAATTAAAGCCACTCAACAATGGAACACAATTCGCGATAATTACAAAAGTGTGGAAAATTTTCCCGACGACATTCTCAAATTTAAACGTGAAAGCTACGTTGGTAATTGGAATTATTTTATAAAAAGAGCGACTACTTCAATTTTTAAATAAACGATTGATATACAGTCGTTTATGACACGATAATTTTCAACTTTTTCTTAACTAAAAAACCTGCTTAGGTTTTGATCAAAAGCACCGCAGGAAATGTACAAAAGCAGCGGAGGTTTTTGATAGACTGTTTATTCTTTAGTTTTAATTACTGAAAACTTCATTGTATAGCTGTGATGTTTGTATTATATTTAATGAGAAATAAACGAATAGGAAATGTAAGTTTCGTAAATGCATATATTAACCAGTTGTGCATTTTGAATTCAAAAGTATTATGAAGCGTCAGTTCGAGTGATTTTGAGGCACGAAAAATTGTATCGAGTACCTGCTTTAGTGTAAGAAATTCTATTCTCGATACAAATTTTACTCATTTTCAATCGTAAAATTCACTCGAATTGACGAATTTTATCAAAATGCACAACGGGTATATATTAGTATAATCTTATGAAAATAATAATAACAATAGTAGTAATGTTCTTTGTGACATTTACTTTTGGGCAATCCAAAGAAGCGTATCAAAAAATTAGTGATTCCTTATTAAATATAGGACAGAAAGATGAATTGGTACACTATTTTGAGACGGAACTAAAGAAATATCCAAAAAATGAAAACGTACTTCGTGCACTTGGGTATGCTCATATTGTAAAAAACAATCTCGATCTTGGTGAAAAATACTATCTGGAAGCGTTGAAGGTTAATCCAAAATGTGCTCGTTGTTATCTGAATATTGGCAGAATTTATTCTTTAAGAGGCGACAACAAAAAAGCACTTGATTATTTTGATACAGCAGTACAGACAGACTCAAATGAGGCGTTGCTTTATTCTTACAGAGGAAAGTTAAAAGAAATGCTTGGTGATAAATTTGGCGCATTAAGCGATCATAACAAAGCAATAAAAATTGATCCCAACAATCCAGATAGTTATATAATGCGTGGACTTTACAACTCAAATTCTGGATATCCATCATCAGCTATTTCCGATTTAACAAAAGCAATAACTTTAGCTCCCAAAAACTATTATCCGTATTTTCATAGATCTAGTGTTTATTTAAATCAAAGAAGAGTTAAAGAAGCTTTAAAAGATATCAACAAAGCAATTGAAATTGATAGTAGTCAATCCGCATCATATATAGGAAGAGCGGCAATATTTTATGCGTTGCAAGAATACCAAAAAGCAATAAACGATTACTCAAAAGCTATTTCTGTAGATAAAAATGATTATGCATCTTATATAAACAGAGCTTTGATATATTACGAGTTAGAAGATCTTGACGCTTCATGTGCTGACTATTCAACGTTAAAATCATTTATTGAAGATGGTACAATCAACGACGAAGCATTCATAACACAAATAAATGGTGCTATTCAAGACATTTGCAATTCTTCAAAACCTAGTTATTACTATCAAAGAGGTGTTGGGTATTATAACAAAAGAGAATATCAAAAAGCACTTGATATATATGCTATTGGACTTAAAAAATTTCCGGATGATGCAATGATGCTATCATTTAAAGGAAATACGTATTTGATTTTAAATGAATTTGAAAAAGCACTTGCATGTTACAGCGTATCATTAAAAAATAAAGAAAAAATAAAAGCTGAAATAAAAATTAATCCAAGGTTTTCTGGTGCATCAAGCGACAAAATTACAAGTTATTACAATGGTTCATTAGCCACCATATATTTAAGTATTTCAGAATGCAACATTAATTTAGGTCGATTTAATGAAGCATTCACTGAAATCAATAAAGGAATAACGGTAGCACCTAGTATAGATGGATTCAATAAAGAAGCATATTTCAACATGCGAGGTTATATTTATGTAACAAAAAAGGACTATAAACGTGCCATAAATGACTTTAATGAAAGTATAAAAATTAATAAAAACTACCCTTTGGCGTATGTAAATCGGGCAATTGCAAAGGTGAGTTCCGTTGAGAAAATAAAATTTAGGTCGTTTTCTATTTATGGAAATTTCAATACACAACCGTTAAGTATTCGTTGGAACTCTCCGACTACATCGTCATTTAAAAAATCGGAATCCACTTTACTAGCTGCGCTATCCGACTGTAATACTGCCATTGAAATAGACAATACACTTGGTTTTGCTTTTTACATTCGCGGGCAAATAAAACAAATGTTAGCCGAGCCAGACTATTGTTTGGATTTACTTGCTGCAAAAGAACTTGGTATCACAGTAGATGCACAATTATTAAATAACTGTATAAAAGCAAAAGGACAGAAGTAAAGAACGTTTGTTTTGCTGTTATTTTGAGAAGAATATTTGTGTTTTTTCCACCTTTTTTAGTGAATTACGGGAAGCTTCATTTTTCAGCTCATCATTATCGTTAATGAGTTCACTTAAGTTTTTAGTAACGACTATATTTAGCGATCAATCCTCAAGTATGAAAAGAACATTAGTCAAATTTAGAAATAGTGCCTTTCGAAATTTTATCAGAAAGCATGAAAAGTATGCGCCAATTATATTCTTTATTGGAGGTTTTATTTTTGATTCTTTAACGCTCGGCAGAATTGATAGAGTCTACGATTTAGTGATGTTAACGTCACACATGACATTGCTAACAATTACATTATACCTATTTAATTTAGCGGATGATAACAAGTGGGAAAACACCTTTTTAGAAAAATATGAAGAGTATTTCCCATTAGCCATTCAATTCTTTTTTGGAGGACTTTCTAGCGCGTATGTTATTTACTTTTCTAGAAGTGTTTCATTATCTAAAACGGGTACTTTCTTTGCAATTCTAGTGTTGCTTTTAATAGCGAATGAGTTTTTAAAGAAAAGAATTTCTAATAAATATCTTCAGTTTAGTGTGTATTACTTCATCAGTTTTACATTCTTTGCTTTTATGATTCCAGTGATTTTGAAGGAAATAAATACTACTATTTTTATAATTTCAGGAATCATAAGTACTGTTATGACAATTTTACTAATCCTATTCATTTACTTTTCTAGTCCGAGTACGAAATCGGAAGTTAAGCTGCCTAAGCTTCTAGGAATCATTCTTTCCATGTATCTATTTATCAATGTGTTGTATTATTTTAACATGATTCCACCAGTTCCGTTGGCGTTAGATAAAGGAATGGTAGCGCATAATATTACGAAAGAAAACAATGAGTATGTGGTGACGTATGAATCGGATGAATGGTATATATTTTGGCGAGATCACAAAATAAAATTCTTTCACAATCCTAATGAACGTGTATATGTATTCTCTTCTATTTTTGCTCCGACGGATTTAAACAAAGCGGTTTCGCATCGATGGAATTATTTTGATCCTGCAACAGCAACATGGCAAGTTACGGACGAAATAACCTATGAAATTGTTGGCGGACGCGATAATGGTTTTCGAGGCTACACCTACAAAGAAAATGTAATTGACGGACTTTGGAAAGTTGAAGTCGTCACCACAGAAGAAGATTTATTATTGGGTGTTATTGACTTCGAAATTATTTCTGAAACTCCGAAGAAAGCTCCGAAATTGATTACTCGGAAGTTTTAAGTTGCGGTATTTGGTAGAGTGATTTGCACGTTTTTCTATCTTTTTTATATGGATTACGGGAAACCACATTGTATGGTTGTAGTTATTGTCTTATATTTATCAAGAATAAGAGAAATTTTTGTAAAAATAGTGCTTGTTATATAATGAATCTGTCGGAGGTGATATAAAGCATGAAGCGTAATTCCAACTAATAATGTCTTGACAGCTACTTAATTTAAGGAAGTTGAGAAAAAAATTAGAACAAGGCAGATTGTGTGGCTATTTCGCTCCATCAGATGTTGTTTTGCAAAAAATAGAACAATCGGATAAAAGTAACTTAAAAGTTCTGTTATCCTGTAACACTCAATGACTCACAACGGTCAGAGAATGGCTATGCATCAACTAACTTATAGTATATTTATTAAATCTTTTGCTTAACTTGTGAAACGGACACACAACTAAGAATATACACAATTGATCCACAGTAAATGCTCTTTACGTGTATGCTGCGCATCCACAGAGCATAATCCCTGACCGTTGCACAATAAAAAAAATCAGAACTTAAAATGAATATAAGAAGGTCAAATGCATTCCTAATATTGAAAGAACACTCTCAATCAACTCTGAATTTTTCTGTTTTAGTCTGTACAGCTGTTCCACAATTAGAATATGCATTCCAACAAAACGATACTGATTCGAGTACTCACTTGGTAGAAAACTCTGAATTTAGAAATTCAACAATTCCTTATTCGACGGAGAAAGAAAATTTAGATAAATATAAAACTGTTTTGGGAGCAAACATCTTACTTTCAAATTTTTCCTTTTTTGAATCATATTTTTTCTCTCTAATAGATGAAATAATTGAATTCCACGGCGGAAAAGAAGAGTATTTAGCTTTCATAGAAACCAAAGTTGCACAAAACGGAAATTTAGAATTAGAAGACAAAAAAAACCTACATCGATTAAGAAAAGAATATGTTAAAAAAGACAAAGACAGATATATAAAATTTACGAATATTATTAAAGACAAACCTATAGTTTGGCCATCACAAAAATTAGCCCTTTACGGTCTGAAACAAATGATAAAAAATAAAAACAGATGGAAAAGTGCGGATATTCCAAATTTAATTACTGATTTATTGACATATAATTTAAGTACTGAACATAAAGATAAGTTTCATAGTTATCGAGACGACAGAAATAAAATTGCACACGGAAAAACCTTAAGTTATTCATTAGATAAAGCGTTAAAAGGGAATGAATTCTTATACAATTTAGCAAAGGAAATTGATAAACACGTAATTACGAATTATATGATAATCGAAAAGCATCGTTAAAATTACTGTGCTCAACACAGTATAAAAAAAATTGCTAAATTAGTGCTTAAACAAAGGCAGTTGCATTTTTGCCAAATTCTGAATTTCCTTCGGAAATTCCTCGCTGACAAAACCGTAATTTTTTTTACACAAACACGTTGGCCACAAGCTGAAGAAAAACATTAACTAACCATAAAGTTATGAACATATCTGACATTACTGCACTAATAGGATTGAGTATTTCGTCCTTAATTTTTATTTTACTTGCGTCTAGAGCAAAAACTTCAAAGTTCTCTCTAATAGGCTATACTATGGCTGACAAATCAATATCAAGCAAACAATATGGAAGCTCATTTGTAGCAGCAAGTTCTTCGCTTGCTACTGTCATGTTATTCTTTCTAACTAATGCTAAATTTTATGGATTAACCTTACTTTGGTGTGGATTGACTTATTTACTTGGTCAATACCTGTTTGTTAGATATGTTAGAGACAAAGATGTAATAAAAGAAGATGTGAGAACTGTGTCTGACCTATGGTTTTATACGATTAGAAGCAAAGTTAATGCAAGAATTATAACAGCATTGACTATAACAAGTTTTCTTATTATTTTATTCATTGAATTATACGTTGGTTCCATAATATTCGGTTACTTCTTCAGTTCGTTTACACCTTACTACGGTGTGATATCATTTATTGTTGTTGGATTAATAGTAATCTATTATGTGCGGATTGGTGGGCTAAAAGCAGTTATGCAAACAGATGGTTGGCAACTGATGTTAATGTTAGTTTCAGTAATAGCTGTTTTATTATTTAGCATATTGTTTCAATCTGAAAATGGTCCTAATTTTGAATTCAGTAAGTTCTTTTCGTTCGATGCAGAATGGCAAAATACTTTAGTTTTTTGCTTTTGGATTTTAATCATTAATGTTTCTCTTCCATTTACCCAATTATCCTCTTGGCAGAGAGTTGCTGCATGTACTTCTGGAGAGGAAGTTTGGAAAGGTTTTAGATCTCATATCTTAAAATTTTCAATCATTTGGTTCGTGCCTGTCATTGCATTTGCCATACTCTCTGGTAAGGGAATGTATTTTGGAGATTTAGGTTCTTTTCTTGATGCAATAAAAAGTTCTGGTGGGATTTCTGAATTAGTTTTATATCCGCTTATAGTTATTGGATTTGGAAGTGCTTTATTTTCAACTGCTGATACAGCATTAATTGCATTAACAACATCTTTAGCCGACACAAATACTTTTAAGAAAAGTTTGGAAAAATTAGAAGTAAAAAAACTAAAACTCTATATAACAATCATTTCATTTATAATTATGCTTTCACTTGCTGCAGTTTTTTCAGTTGCACAAGCAAATGTTGGTGAATGGTTTTTACCATTAATCTATAATGTTTTTGGTCAACTTGGTATCATAGCGCCATTAATCATTTATTCACTTTGGCATCTTAAAGATGACCCTATATCATTGAAGCCAACTGGTAATTGGATAATTTCTATTTCTATTTTAATAGCTTGGTTTATAATTGTGTATGCAACTTTCAAAGCAGTAGAGGAAAGCAATCAATTATGGTCGCAACTTTCAACGCCAATTGGTATGACACTAACTACATTTGGATTAATAATAGGTCTAAAATTTAAAAACCTTAAAACACAATAATATGTTTGAATTACTATTTTCTTGTGTAATTGCTGTTTCTTCCTCTACAGCAATGTATCTTATTAAGCCAATAAGCAGGTCTAAAGAAATTGTTCTAAATAAAGCAATTGACACATCCAACAATCCTGTAAACTTTAAAGAATTTTTAGATGTTCCAAAGAATTATTCAATATCTAGACAATACCATTATGAAACTGCCTTTATAAACCTATTACTTAAACTGACTACAATCATCTCAATTTTTGTAATTTGTTCAACAATATATTTGATTTTGACATCAACGCCGGAAGAAGCAAAAGCTGATTTGAATTATTCTTACTCAAAATATATCATTACTGCAGCAGTTTTTAATATACTTTTTACACTAGGATGTCATTTTCTAGCTAGAAATATTGACGATAAAACTGTGTAATGGTTGAAAGAAAAATAAAGGTTCTAAATATAACACCGAACCACGAAATTGACACTTTAAAAAACAAGGGTAATTGTTATATTGCAGTTAGCATAAATAATGATTTTTATCAGAATAAAGATAAAATAATAGCCTTATTAAAATTTATAAAAAATAATTTTTCAAAATGTACAATATTAGTAGCTGATTATTTGTATCGTCATAATCTAGAAATAATTAAATCAGATGCAAATAAAAATCTTGTTACAGATACTCAAAAGTTGGGAAATGATATAATTGATGTTTTAGAATCTTTAATACAAGGCAATTCAAATTTTTTTAAGATAACACGTTGGAAAGATTTTTTCGAGTATAATGAGTATGAAGTTTATAACAAACAGATAATTGAGTTTTACAATTCAAATAAAGACTTTGAATCCTCAATACTAACAACAGCAAAAATTTTTATAAAAAGATTAGAAAATAACAATAAATTATCTGGTATAGAATTTAAGACAGCAGTAAGAAATTCTATTGAATTTATTTTAGAAGAAATTAGTGTTTTTTGTGTGCTAGCTAATAAGGGATTGAATATTGATATATATCCTGGAACATATTTACCTGTTCTAAAAGATATATCATTAGGTAAGTATCCTAAAGCACCTATAGTTTTACAAAATAGAATATGCATTGAAATAAAAACAGTACGAAAAAAGCCAGTGGCTAACAATGGTAACCGTTGCACAAGTCTATAAAGAAAATAAAATACCAACAACATAAAAAAAGCCAAACAACATTTAACAAATGTCGTTCGGCTTTTACAATTATATATCTCTTATACTACAAACTATAAACAAACCTAAAAGTAACAAATCTCGGTTGAATAAACGTCTCAGAAGTGAACACCGATAAATTATTGGCACTGTTTCGTACTTGCGAGCTAATATCTAAAATATTCGTCGCTTTAATTTCATATTCCCATTTGGCATCTTTGTCTTTTCGGTAGGCGAGTGACGCATTCCACGTTTGAAACGATTGCGATTCACCATCTCCTAAATCTTGATTGGTATACGTGTAATCGGTACGGAACGTCAATCTTTTCAAGATATACGCATCAAAATCAATTGATGGAGCTGTCGTGACAAACTTTGTCTTACGACTTCCTTGCGTATTATTCGTTACACTATATCTGTAACTCAAACTCACATTTGGAGCTTCCTTATAATTCGTCCGAACTTCTGGCGTATACGTTTGTGTATAGCCTTCATTCAACGATTGTTGTCCTTGAATAAACTGATTTATTTTACTATAATTAAAACGAGCGTTTAAGCTTCCGCGAATCTTTCCAAACGTGCGTTGTACGCGTCCAAAAACATTGACGTTTTCATCAGCAAAATTAGAGTTGAAAAACGTACTCGTTCGAATCACATTTTCAAAATTTGTCAAACCACGTATCTGATCAATATTACTTGAATAAGATGCTCTTGCAAATACATTGGTATAATTAAACAAATTAAAACTCGTATACACCAAACTTACATTGTGCGACAACGCGTTCTGTAAATTAGGTTCCCCAAATTGATAGCTATTAAAATTATTCATCACCACACCTTCTGCCAATCGTGTTACATCTGTAAACTGATTTTGCATATTATATCGCAACGTTAAGGCTTCACTCTTTTTAAATTGAATGCGTGTTTCAAAATCTGGTAAAACTCTAAAGAAATTATCTTTATACGTTTCTCCAAACTGACTGTTATTGTTTCCGTAGGCATGTACTGAAAAACCAGGTGTAAAGGTGAACTTTCCACTTTTCAATCGGTAATGAACTCCTAAATATATATCACTAAAATTGTATTCAGTATCGTTGGTTGCGCGTCCATCATTAAATGTTGGTGTTGGATTCAATGTTAATCCAGGACCTAAAAACTGAAAAAGATTGGAATTAAATTCTTGGCGACTCAAAATAGTTCCAAGTGTAATATTGATATTACTCTTTGCATTTAAAATATTGTAGTAATCCAACTTTGCATCCAATTGATTGGATTTAATTTGTCGGTTCTGATTCAAATTATAATTCTCTACAGAAGTATCCAAACCTAACGCTTCCGCAGTAGTATCAAAAGCACCATTTTGTTCATTGCCCAAAGTGGCATTGTAAAAAGGATCTTCGTTTTTAAACAAATGCTGTGCTTCAAATGCTAAAATATTTGTTTCATTAATTGTATAATAATAATTTATATTTTGATTGATGCTAAACGGCGTTACTTCATCGAGTTGATTTGTGCTTCCAATTACTGAAGAAAAAACACTTTGATTTTGTCTGTCGTTTGAAATGCGTCCCAATACATCATAATCGAGCTGATTATTAACATTCGGTTGGTAAGAAGTACTAAGTTTCAAAAGTACTTGATCAGAACGTTCTCTACTTCTTTGTTCCGTTGCCTCATCAGGAATTCCCAATTCAGGATCTGTATATTGTACAAAACTTGTTTGTTTAGAAAGAATACGACTGCTATTGTAAATAAGGAATCCACTAAAATCCAATGCCTCATTTGGAGAATAACTAAAGTTTCCTGTAGCCAATTTGTTTTCAATTTCTAAAGCATTTTGCTGACTTGTTAAAAAATTCAAACTATTATCTCCAAGATTAATATTGGTTCCGCTACTTCTACTTGGAGCTCTAAAACCACCACCAAAGTTTCTAATATCTCTTCGTGACAAGGCTAATTCTCCTATATTATTCAAATCTCCAATAAAATTAATGCTGTATTTTGGACTGTAATAAAATAATTTGGGTTGAAACAGATACAATTCATTGTCTGGTGAGGCGCCTGATCCGGCAGTGATATTTCCAAACCAGAAATTCTCTTTTCCTTCTTTTAGTTTGATGTTGATGGCAACATTATCTTGATTGTTTGAAACACTTCTCAGTTGACTAACTTCAGAATAATTACGCAATACTTCTATTTTGTCTACGGCTTTCGACGGAATGTTCTTGGTTGCTAATTTGGTATCTCCATCAAAGAAATCTTTGCCGTTTACCATTAATTTCGTGACAACTTTTCCTTCAACTTCAATCTGTCCATCTTCATTAATTTCTACACCTGGCAATTTTTCAAGGACATCTTCTAGCTTTCGTTCTGTACCATTTTTAAAAGAATCCGCATTGTAAATTAGCGTATCTCCTCTAACAGTAACGGGCATTTCGTAGGTAAGCTTTACGGCATCTAACGTATTGCCTTCTTTCATTACAAAATCTTTTGCAATATCAACTTCTTTTGTGGACAGCGTTTGCTCTAAATTCTTTAAACCAATATAACTTACCTGCATTTTGTAGGTGCTATTTTTGCTCAACGCTAACTTGTACTTTCCGAGCGCATCGGTAATACTATACGATTCTAACGTGCCAGTTTCTTTATTTATGGCGATTACGTTTGCCAATTCCAAAGGTTTATTCAGGCTATCTTTAACAACTCCTTCAAGTTTAATTTGAGCAAAAGTGCAGTTCGCTGCAAGGAATAGGAAAATACAAAGTATTTTTTTCATTGGTGATTTTGGTTAGTTTTGAAGATCATTTTGACTTAGACTATATATTAAGGTAAAAGTTTAATATAAAATTAAAAACTTATTACCCGTTGTGCATTTTGAATTCAAAAGTATAATGAAACGTCAGTTCGAGTGATTTTGAGGCACGAAAAATCGTACTTGTGTTGAGCTTGGTCGAAACATCGAGAACCTACTTGGTGCAAAAAATTCTATTCTCGATACAAATTTCACTCATTTTCAATCGTAAAATTCACTCGAATTGACGAATTTTATCAAAATGCACAACCAGTGTTTATCCTCTTCTTCTTCCTCGGTTATTTCTCATTTCAAGCATTTTTTTCTGAATCGTTGCTTGATAGTCACTTTTTGTAATTTCTTTTCCTTTATTTGGTGCTTCAATCTTAACATTTTCACCAGAATTCAATACAATTTTAGAACACAACATTGTCGTATTATCTGCGCTTACTTCTAAAATTAATCCTGGAAGTCCCCAATATTCGGCTGGTCCATGACTTACTGGAATTTGCGGCGTATACCAAGCTTCAACTTCTGTCATATTTATTTCAGGTTCTGTAATTTCAACAGTTGTACCATCTGCTTTTTTATCGGTACTTGAAGCTCTTTGCAAATCTCCCCAAGAAAAATTATACCAAGCCAAATCGCTTGAAGGTATAGAAGCTGTTGCTTTAAAACACGTGTATTGTCCTATTTGCTTGGTTTCTTTGCCCATTTTCCATTCAATGGTTTGTAATTTATCTTTAACTAAAAACTTCTTTCCATAAAATTCTTGTGTCTGCACTAACTTATTTTCTTTGACATTTTTATATTGTTCGCCTCTTGAAAAATTATTTCCCCAAGAATCTGTTGCGCCCGAAATGGCATCTAACTTATCTTCTTCATTGAATACAGATTCAGTTTTATTGAAATCTAATACATATGTTTTTTCCAATCGATTCTTCAAACGTGCTGCAACATCTTTTTTCTGCGCTTCGCTTAATCTTGCTCCCCAATTTCCTAATTCCATTTTGGATTTTGAAAAGTAGAACGCCTGACCTTGAAATTCTTGGACAGTTGGCTTGGATGAAAACAGTAATAAGAAAACAATCGAGATAGATTTGAAGAGAAATAATTTCATGATTTGTAGTTAAAATTAATTTTGTTTAACAAATATAATTAAATGCTAAACATTATTGTTTTATTTCTTAAAAAATTAACAGTAATTTATGTGTAAACGCTTAGTTTTAGTTGACAGTTTTCAGTCTCAGTCTCAGTTTGCAGTTTTGTCAACGAATTACTTAACCTTTTCAGAGAACAGCTTTGTATATCAAATGATTCTCGATACAATTTCCTCGTTTCACTTCGAAAATTACTCGAATTGACATTCTGTAAAAATCTAACAAGTCCACATTTCGACTAAGTTTAATGTCTAACAAATCTAACAATCCAAAAATCTGCATTTCGACTATGCTCAATGTACGCAACGGTAGCTGAGCGGAGTCGAAGTTATTTCCGATGAATACTACTCAAAACTTCCATCACTTCCACTTTTTTGCGAACCGAAACAGGAACGGTACTTTTATCTTTTAATAACAAATAACCGCCATCCGTTTTTATGAATGCTTTTATAAATTGCAGATTGACCAAATGACTTTGATGTACGCGTAAAAACTGGTAATTGCTCAACATATCTGAGAAATATTTCAGCGTTTTGGTCACGAAAATCTTCTGTCCGTCTAGCAAATAGAAAATGGTATTATTACTATCCGATTCGCAACGAATAATTTCATCCAGACTCACAATAATAATTTTATCTAAGGTATGAAGTGAAATTTTATTTGGTTTAGAATTTGGCGCAGCTAACGTATCTTTCAAAATATCCAATCGTTCTTTATTCGGATGAATCTGACTTTTAGCTTTATTAATTGCCAACGAAAGTTCTTCTTCAGCATACGGTTTCAATACATAATCAATTGCAGCAAATTTGAATGCTCGAATAGCGAATTCGTCACTTGCGGTTACAAAGATGATCTTGGAAGTCAAATCTGGAAAAATTTCCAACACATCAAAACCAGAACCATCGCCGAGCATAATATCTAAAAACAAAATATCAGGTTGTTGCTTGCGCAAGAGTTTTGCCGTTTCTACGACACTTGAAGCAGTTCCAATAATATTCAATTCAGGATGTAAACGTTCAATATCGCCTTTTAACATTTGTAAAGCGGAAGGAATATCGTCAACAATAATAGTAGTGAGCATTTTTTTTAGTTGTTTGTTGTTGGTTATCAGTTTTGTGTTTTCGGTTGTCAGTTGTTGGTTGTTGGTTGTGAGTTTAACTCTTTTACATTTAAAATTTAAAATTCAGCATTTAACATTTAGAATTCCGTTTCCAGCGGAATCTTAAACGAAATTTTCGTCCCTGCTAAGGTAGCATCTTTTTTGGAAATCTCTTCAATTTTCAACGTGTTGCGACCAGCCAACGATTCTATTCGTTCTTTGGTAACTTGCAATGCCATTGATTGATGATCTGTCTTTGGTTTATTTTCTTGTGATTGATGAATCCCGATTCCGTTGTCTGTAATTGTTGCGTACAAAAAGTGGTTGTCTGTTGCAAAATGAACTTTCAATTCGCCAGGTCGTTGCAACGGCATAATTCCATGTCTAATTGCATTTTCCACAAACGGTTGAATCAACATTGGCGGAATTAATACTTCTTCCGGATCTAACTCAGAATCCAATTCTATTTCATACGCAAAATCTTTGCTCGCCATCAAACGTTCAACTTCCACATAGTTTTTCAAGGTTTTAATTTCTTGCGCAAGCGTAATAGTGTCTTTTCTAGAATTTGTCAAGGTTTCCCGAAGCAACACAGCAAACGTATTAATGGTTGTATCCATTTTTGTAATATCGTTTCGGCTCATGCCTTTAATTCCGTTCAAGACATTGAAAATAAAATGCGGATTCATCTGCAAACGCAATGCTTTTTGTTCCAGCGAAAGCAAATGATTTTCGAGTTGCAAACGTTCACGAATGGCACGGTTTTTAGACTTTACGCGTTTTATATATAAGAAAACTATCGCGATAGCAATCAAACCAAGAATTGTCCAAAACACATTGCGAACCCACGTTTTTTTGTAGAATGGTTGAATGATGTGAAATTTAAAATCAATCGGATCACTTTCGAGCCAATCTTTATTCCGTGATTGCGCCAAAAATGTATGATCGCCATAATCCAAACCGCCAAATGTGATTTTATTTTCTTTCGTCCACGGACTCCAGTTATCTTCGTCAAATTTATAGCGATACACAATTGCTTCAGGATTGTCCAAATCGACTGAACGAAACTGAAATGCCATGTTGTTTTTATCTGCCGAAAGTTGTAACCGTTTTTTAGAATTTGTCCAATCGCGTAAGTCAATCGAATCTAAGCTTTTATATGCAACTTCTATATTCTCAAAGTGTAATTTAGGTTTCGAAAGTTGTTGTTCTGAGGTTGAGGGCGCATATTTTGTAAGTCCGTAAATAGTTCCAAACCATAAATTTCCTTCACTATCTTTAGTAGTTGCGTTGTGACAGGTTTCAATTCCTAAAAAACCATCATTTTCCCCATAATGAGTTACATCGATGATTTCATTTTTCTTATCTAAAGAAATTTGATCTACGCCGCGTTCGCTTCCTGCCCAAAGCATTCCGTTATCGTCAAAAATAAGTTGATAAATATTGTCGGAATACAAATCTTTTTCTCCTTGTAATTGTTTAAATTCCAAATCTTTAGATAAGGTTGAATACCAAATTCCTTTGCCAAATGTACCAAGATACATATCGTAATTGTGAAAACGGATTGTACCAATCGTTACTTCACTTCCAATGACATCTTTTGGTTCTAAATGCGTGACTTTATTATCTTTTATATAGCCTAAATGACCTTTGCTTGTGGAATACCAAACACGACCAGTTTCATCGCGAGCGAGATCGCGAATAGCTAAATCTTTAATACCTTGTTCGCTGTCAAATGTTTTAAGATTGTATATTTTTTTACTCTCATGATCGTATTGAAAACGAAAAATCCCTTCTGCATACGTAGCAACCCAAATTTGTGAACCGTAAATTTTTATAGCCCGAATCCAATTGGAAGGCAAACCGTTTTCTGTGGTAATTGTTGCGGTATATATGTCTTCAATTTGCCGTTTTTCATACGTAATTTCATCCACCAAAGTGCTATCATAGACAATTGTATCGCGAATCTTTTTTTGATAAATATAAATTCCTTTGTTTTCAGTTCCTGCCCAAATTCTACCTTCTTTATCATTGGTTAAGGTTCTAACTTTTACGTTCAAATAGTCGCTTGTTGCTTTTTCTTGATGAATTCCTGTAGAATCAATCGTCATTAAACCAGATTTAGACGTAGAAAGCCACAATGTATTTTCCAAATGATGAACGGCATAAATTCGGTTTGCAGTTAAGCCATTATTTTTTGTGTAATGTCTAAAATTGTTCTTTTCAGATTTAAACAATCCGCCACCCGACGAACCAATCCAAATATTATTTTGACGATCTTTATAGACTTCACGAATGTTGTCGACGGATAAACCGTTTTGTTTTGTAATTGATTTTTCGGCTAAATTATCAGTCAGATTAATCCGTTTAATTCCTGCATTTGTAGTGTTAATCCACAATTCTTCCGAATGAATTAAATTGATCGTATTAATTTGTTTTACTTCTGAAATGATTTGAAAATTTTCTTTTCCACCTTCAAACAAATAAACTCCGTCTGTAAAACTCGCCGCAACTACTTTTTCTTTGTACTTGACTAACGATTTAAAATCGCCATCTAAAATTTTTATAAATGTTCCAGTATTCTCTAAGAGATTTGTTTTCCACAAACCTCTTTGGGAAGCAATCCAGAAAGAAGTTCCATCAAATAAAATATCGTTAATCTGCGTGTTATTAATGATGGCATTGCAATCCAAAGGTTTTGTTCCATCAACAGAAGTATAGGTGTAAATTCCTTTTCGAGTAGCTAAATATGTTGCATTCGTTGTCGTTTCTATATGATATACGCGCGGCGTTGTGTAATTGTTGAATGTGTTTTTGGTTCGAACCGAAAGTCCTTGACGCGTTCCAATAAATAGTGCATCTTTTTGAAACTGCAATGTTTGAATGTAGTTAGAACCCAACCCGTTTTTTTCATTCCATATTTTAAAGGAAATCCCGTCAAAACGAGCAATTCCGCCGCCTTGCGTTCCAATCCATAAATAGCCTAAATCGTCTTGAACAATAGCATTTACTTGTGATTGTGGCAAACCATCTTTTAACGTATACGCGCGTAACTGATTGTTTTGCGCGTTTGAAAACCAAGTTCCAAACACTAAAAAAGCGAGTAGGAGATATGTTTGGCAATTTAACTTCATATACTTTATACTATTTTGAAAGAATAGGAAAATACTATTCTCGATACAATTTTTTTCAAAAATCACTCGAATTGACGTTTTAGTTTTCTATTCTTTTTTTAAATTCTTTCGAAAATTCAGGAACTAATTTTGAGCCATTCCATTCGTAAATTCTGGTTATTTTTTTCGTTTCAAACCAACGTTTTTCTTCGTCAACTTGTTCCTCTTCTTCTTTTGTAAATAGAATTATTGGTTGTCCGTTATTTTCATCAGTTTTATAGGTGAATGTTTCTGATAAAGAATACACACCGCCGTCGCCAATTGAAGATAAATCTGCTACTTTAATTAATTTATAGTTAGTGTCCAAAAATAATACTGTTTTGCCGCTTTCTGCTCCGCAAGAATCGCCAAAATAGTTAACTTTTAGAATTCTAAGCACGTTTTTTAAATCGTGATGTTCTTCAAAACTCACGCCAATATTTTCGTCTAAAAGTTTTAACGTAGCTTCTGTATACGCTTTTGTCTTTGTATTATGAACAATTCGGATGTGTAATTTTCCCTGTTCATCATCTGATTCGAAGCGAAAATAAAACTGTTGATTTCCACTTTTTTTATGTGTATTTGCAATAAATTTTCCAGCAATAAAACCTTTATTTCCTTGAAAGTCTACTTCATACCAAGCTGATTTTGAAGTTGCATCTTGAAGAAATTCGTCCGTTTTTTTAAGAATGGTAATCGTGTCGCCAATTCGTACCAACGTAACAACTTCCGAAGTAGTATTTGGTTCAGCTCTTAACTTTACATTGTCGCCAAATAACGAATACGTTTCATTAACCTTGAAGTTTTGGTCAATGTATGTAGTATCTTTTTGCGCATGACTTAGTGTGCAAAAGAAGAAGCACATGAGAAGCGAAATGGTATTGAGTTTTAAAGTGAACATAAGACAAATATAGGTTAAAATTGGTTTATTTTTTTGATAAGTAATTCAATGTGCTAATTTGAAAATTTGCCGATTTGAAAATTATGCGCTACACGCAACATCAGTATTGTTTGTTATATGATTTAAGATCGTTTACTCTGACTTCACTTTGCGCAAGTCGTTTTAGATAAAGAAACAATTCGTAGGTGTTAAGCACTTCTCGATACTATTTTTTGTCTATTTCGACTGCGCTCAATATGACAGAAAATCACTCGAAGTGACGTTTGGAACATCTTAATTTTACGTAAAGGTTCAAATAAAAGTAATTTTCAAATTAACACATTTCCAAATCTTCAAATTAATTTTAGAGTGAATAAAGAGAAGCAATCTGCAGGTTACAATTACAGATTGCTTTTATAGTTTGTAAAGGTTCAAAGAAACATCATTTTCAAATTGACACATTTTCAAATCAACAAATTGTCACATCAATCAAAGCTGTGTATAATACCGTTGATTGTCAAATTCTGTTCGAACATATGATAACGGATTGTTACGTTGCATCATTGGTTTTAAGATACAAACCGCCGTTGTTTTTCCTTTGATGATTACTTTTTGCCCAACTTTTACAGCTTTCCATCTGAATTTTTCTACAGAGATTCCCATGTCAGTAATTATATTTTTATAAGCTTCGTTATCGTCAATCCAATCCATAATTTCGTTTCCGTCAGCCAAAGAAGGAATTTCATCGTCGTCTGAGAATTGGATTTCCCAACGAATTGGAATGTTGAATTTATACGCGAATGCTTCTCCAGGTTCGCCTTCTTCTTTTGTTCTGATTGCGTCTAACCAATGAATGTCTTCCAAAGGATATTTGTTGATAAATTGCTTTGATAAATCTACATTTCCAGGAGATTGTGCTGTTGGATAATATCCGTAAAAAACTTTCGCTAAGAAGTGCTTTTGAAACTGTCCGTTAAAAACGGTTGCATGTTGCGTTGCAAATACTTTTGGCTGATAGTTTGCCGTAAATGTTTGCTTTAAAACTTGTAATAAATTTTTATTTTTGCCTAATTCAGATGTATGAAATACCAATTTGCTGTCTGCTGCCAATACATTTTCTAGTGTTGGAAGTTTGTTTTCTTTTAAGCAATTTAATAACGTTTCTTGCGAAAGTAACTCGCCGTGAATTGTAGTTTCTAACGAAAGTCCTTTTTTAGAATTTCCTTTATTTACAATGTGAATTTCGCTATAATCTTGTTCGTTATGATTTTTATTTAACCAAGAAATAATTTCTTGAAGCGAAAATGCGTCGTCTATAATTGTATAACTCAACTCTTGAAAGTGCTTTTTGGCGTCTTTATAATACGTGCTAGAACCTTTGTCATATCCTGCGATGAATACAACGGCTTGTTTGGAAGCGGTTGCTTCGCTTGCGGTTATTTCAGCTAAATCGTTTGAACTTTCTTTTGAACATGCGAATACTAATGTTAATATGATTCCCATGAATGTTGCCATTTTTAATGCTTTTGTTTTCATAGTGTTGTAATTTTTAATGTTGTGTTATTTTTTTAATCTTTTAATAATTCAATTTTTCAATCCTTTAATTCTAGCAGTATAAAAATCAGCTTGAATAAGGTCAATCCACTTTTTGATTGAAATCACGATTGTTATTGCATTTGAAAACCCACTCTTCAATAGTTTACAATCGTAGCTTCTGACAGCCGTCAAAAGTATTCAAGCTGATTCTTCCCAACCAACCTTTATCTTTTTAATGTAATAGATGCTTTTTGCCGTATTGGTAATGAAATATGTTGTAAGCGCATTCGTTTTGCCAATGTCGGGCTCGAAATCCATTTGCCTTCTTGAAACAAAGCAACTGTGTTTACGTTTCCTTCGCCATCAAACTGCAGTTTAATTTGCGAATAGATATTCAAATATTTTTGAATCATTTTTGTTGCTGTTATATCGTACCACATTTGATGTTTGTTTTAAAGTTTGTATCTTTTTATTGTGATTAAGATGATTTTGTTTCTTAATTACATTTCAAATGTAGTGGCAATTGGAGGCTTTTTCGGAGTGCTTTTAGAATTCGTTAGTGATAAACTAGAATTCGTCGAAAATCAGGAATACTTTCTATTTTTTTATTGAATATTATTTGGTTTCGATACAAAATTCTCCCAAAATTTCTGCCTACACGGACGTAACTATATTCAAAAATGTCAATTCCAGTGATTTTTTTATATCGAGCGGAGCTATCGAAATAAATAAAATTGTATCGAGAATAGGCTTGAATTAACTTTTAGTTGATTTAAAAACCATACTAAAAAATAGTCTTTTTCCTATGTAAAATTAGTTTTTCTACTATTACACAGGTAGTTAGGTTACAGTAATTTTGTTCCATAAAATAAGTATAACCTAAAAACCAGAAAAAATTATGGGAACAATTAAATCAAGTTGGGCAGGAACGCCCATTTCATTAGACGATCAATTAGAAGATGCTGTTTGGTCAGGCGCACAAGACAACAAGATGAAATTCGATGGCGGATTCATGCTTGCCAAAAATGACGCGAAATATTTATATGTAGTGTTGGATGTTGTAAAAGACACACATAACGATCCAGGAACAGGCGATTATTTTTGGTTTACCTTCGATAGAAATCGAAATAGAGCCATTACACCAAATTATGATGTGAATTATGGAAACTATCCTGGCAATCCTAATAAAATGGGAAGACAATATTATAAAGGCGCAGGAAGATGGACAGGTTTGTTGAATGAAGTACAAAAGTCAGAATGTAAAAGTACATTCGGGACTTCTCCAAATTCTTCAACGCCACACAGAATCTGGAAATTCAAATTTAGATTGACCGATTTAAAGATCAACTTATTATGGTGGTGGTTTAGTTCGTATACAAAGTTTGGTTTCAGAGTGCATTCAAACACTCCAAATCTAAATTATGACACACCAACAAATTTTTTCAGAGACTTTTCCAAATTACACACGTTGTATTTCTCTAGAAAACCATCTATTTCAACCGCTGATTTAGGACCAGTTATGGGAAGTGTCGGATTAATTCCAACCACAAAAATTAATGCTGCAACAGGACGCGCAACAACAGCTTCTAACTATTTTATTTATGCTAGAAATGCTGCTTTTGGCGGATTGCTAAACGTAATTGGAAATCGCACAAAAATGGATCAATTGCCAAGAGTAGGCGCAAGAAAGTACAAAGTATTCCATAGAGCAGGAACTTCGGGATCATTCTCAGAGTTTGTAACTTCTTGGTACAATTATAAATGGAATGGTTCCGATTATATATTGGAAGCTTCTTCGCCAGATGCAAGTAATTTTTATAAAATGCCAAGCGCAGGCGTCGATTATTCTATTGATGATTTATTGTTTCAATTCAATTCAACAAAATTAAATACAGGATTGCATCAATTTAAAGTAAAATTCTATAACAACGCAGGAACAGAAGTTGGCGCAACAGCTCCAGAGCAAGTGTTAACTATGTATATTGACAATAATGTTCCGGAAGTAAGTATCAATTCTGTGAAGTATAAAAATGCAGAAATTGGCGCTTGTGGCATTGTAAATCTTCAAAATAATAAAGATGTACTAGTCATTGATGTAGAAGCTTTTGATACCGAAGGAAATTTATTGGATTATAGCTTAACAGCACGTTGGGGCGAAGGTGATTCAGAGAATATTGTATATAAAAAGTACGATCCTGCAACAATGCCTGCAAACTGGCAAGGAAGTCATCATATTATAGGAAACTTTAATCCAAAAGTAACGTGCGCGCATTCGTTTAATGTATACGCAAGAGCACGAACTACGAATGGATATGGGTATATTGGAAAGAACGGAACGTACAGATATGTAACGATTATTAAACCGTAATTTTGGTATTATAAAAAGGGGAAAAGGTTATTTAGAAAGTTATGTAAAACTGAACTTGATTCAGTTTTACATAATCATTGAGATTGCAACGCTGAGATTCTGAAATACACTTCGATAAATTCAATGTGAAAATTCAGAATGACGTTTCAAAATCATTTTCTAAATAACCTTTTTATTACACCAATTATTATTTAAAAGGAGCCTAAAATAATTTTAATTATAGTGTGTCCAGATGAATTAGAAAATCAATGCATAGCATCGTTACGGTTTTATTTTATATTGAAATACATGTACTGAGCCTAGTCGAAGTATGGGCGCAATAGAAACAAATTATTAGGTGCATTTTAAGTGATAACAGGTATTATTCTTCTCTGTTTACCAAATCCATAGCGAATGCTGGCAAACAAACGGCTAAATATTCACAAGCTTCGTCAAACGGATTGGAATATTGTACACGCGTATTTTTTTCAATTTTGATCGATTGTCCAGCTTTTAAAATAATGATTTCATCATCAATGATAAATTGTTTTTTTCCTTTGATGATATATGTAAATTCATCAAATTTAGGAGTTTGAAACGGTTCGCTCCATTTTGGCGGCGCAATCATGTGTGCAACACTTACGTCAGAATTTCCATCCGTAGCATTTCCAAAATGTTCTTCAATGAGTTTTCCATCAGTTGTTGGAACGACAAATGGTTTTTTTTGAACGTGATATTTTTTATTGGACATCTTTTGAATCGGTTTTAGGAGTTTCAGGATGTTCCCAATTGATCATAAAATATTTAATTTTTGCCGCATCAGGAATTTGAAGTGCTTCAATATTTAAGTTGATATCGTAGCGTAAATCTTCTGGCAATTCTTTTTTGTCAATCGTAAAATATTCGTTTCCATCCACCGTAACTAAAATGTTTCTGAATGTATTGTGAATGTGTTTGATTTTATAATTTTCACGAATATCCTTAAACGTACTTTTTAGCGTAAGACCTTTGTCTGTTTTAAAACGCGGATCGTGAATTTGAATCGTTTTAATCTTTTCATTTTCATCATGTTGCTGTCTTGGTGTCAACGTTAATAGTTGTTTTCCACCTTTTTCAAAGATTAAATACTTGTCGTCACCAGCTTGTACAAAATCGCCTTCGCCAATGCGTTTTACCAAAGAATCATTGGCAAAAACAGAATCTAATTGCTGTACAGTAATGTCTTGGTACAATTTTCCGATTTGATCTTTTTGAATCAAAAATGGATCTTCTTTTTTAGCACAACTTGCCAAACAAACGATACTGATACTTAGTAATAATAACTTTTTCACGCGATTTTAGTTTATGTATTTAATGTTGAAAGGATAACCTTTTTATACTTTTTTTATTGTTTACTATTTGATAAATTTCTTGAGTATTCCAAAGAAGCTTCTTATAAATGAAGCACTTGTGATCACTTTAATAATTGGATTTTGGCGTGTACTTTGTCTGCTAGAAGATCTGGAAGATTTTTCTTTTGTTTTGAATTCTTCTTCTTTTTCGTGAAGTGCCTCTGCTTTTTTAATCTTTTCGTTTAGCATTTCGTACGCACTTTCACGATCAATGTCTTCATTGTATTTCCGAACCAATTTCGAGTTATCAATTACTTCTTTCAATTCAGAAGGCGTTAATACGTCCATTCTACTCATTGGCGCGCGTAACATAGTTGCGGCTAATGGTGTTGGTCTTCCTTTTTCATCTAACGCAGAAATTAATGCTTCTCCAATACCTAAAGATGTTAAAATTTCGGCAGTATCGTAATATTCTGAATCAGGATAATTTTCTGCGGTCAACTTGATTGCTTTTCTATCTTTTGCCGTAAACGCACGCAATGCATGTTGTATTTTTAAACCTAATTGTCCCAAAACTGCTTCTGGAACATCGGTTGGATTTTGTGTTACAAAGTACAATCCGATTCCTTTGGAACGAATTAATTTTACAATGCTTTCTATTTGGTTTAATAATGCTTTGGAAGCTTCTTTAAATATTAAATGCGCTTCGTCAATAAACAATACCAATTCTGGTCGTCCGCTATCGCCTTGCTCAGGAAACGTCTCGTAAATTTCTGCTAATAAGCTTAACATAAACGTGGAGAATAATTTTGGTTTATCTTGAATATCCGTCAAACGAATAATATTGATATAACCGCGTCCGTCTTTGTCAATACGAGTCAAATCGTTTACATCAAAAGAAGTTTCGCCAAAAAATAATTCGGCACCTTGTTGTTCTAATTCTACAATTTTACGCAAAATTGCACCTGTAGAAGCGGTAGAAATTCGTCCGTATGCTTCTTGAAATTCTTGTTTTCCTTCGCCAGTTGCATATTGCAATACTTTTTTGAAATCTTTTAAATCGAGCAATGGCATTTTGTTATCATCACAATATTTAAAAACAACAGCAACAATTCCAGATTGGGTTTCACTTAAGTTTAAAATTCGAGAAAGTAATACAGGGCCAAATTCCGAAACCGTAGCGCGCAAACGCACACCATCTTGATCGGATAAGGAAAGGATTTCAATAGGAAAGTTTTTTGCTTCAAACGGAAAACCAATTTTTGCATGACGTTCGTCAATTTTTCGATGTCCAGGACTTGGTTGTGCAATTCCACTTAAATCACCTTTTAAATCCATCAATAATACAGGAATTCCTTTGTCAGATAAGTTTTCAGCTAGTATTTGTAGTGTTTTGGTTTTTCCAGTTCCTGTCGCACCAGCAATTAAACCATGTCTATTTAATGTTTTTAAAGGAATTTTTACATATGCATCGGTCACAGTTTCGCCTTCATACATAGCTGATCCCATAATAATGTAATCACCTTTTGTTACATATCCTTTGTCAATATGATCAATAAAATTGTCCTTGCTATTCATGAATTCCAAAATTTGGTTAAAAGTAAGCGATTTTAGTGAAGTCTAAAAAAATTGCGATTAGATTTCTACTAAAGTTATTCACGGAGAAATTAGTGTAAACTAAAACATCCGCTTTTCAACAGAAAAACGGATGCTTTATTTTATAAAGAAATACTATGATTTCTAGTATTTGATAATCTTTTTAGTCACACTAGTATTTGTTTCTACATCTGTAATTTTGATGAAGTATAAACCAGCAGCTTCACTTCGCATAGAAAGCGTATTGTTTCCGTTGCTAAATGTTCCTGTTTGAATACGTTGTCCTGTAATACTACTAATTTCGTATGCTACATTCGAAAATTTACTAATTGAAACTGTGAAATCAGCTGCAGAAGGATTTGGATAGATTCGTAAATTACTTGCCAATACATTTTCGTCTACGTTTAATGCTGGATCTGTTACTTTGAATAAGTCTGTTGATACTCCTCCAAAATCTCCGTTACCATTGATTAAAATATTAGCAGCTCCATCTTCCAATCTATAAGTTCCAGCTCCGTATAAGCAGCAAATTCCATCTCCGTAAGAATCATTTAATGTAAATGTATAACAGTCACCAAATGCTGTAATAGTTACATCTGTAATTTCATCAGGTTGTGTACCGTTTGTTCCTGTTGTTGTATATGGTCCGCCACTTCCTACGACAGTTCCATTTGAACTTGCCAATATCCACGTTGTTTCACCTCCGTAACGATCAGGAGTAATGATAACTCTGACTGTTGTTGTTGCAAAGCTAACAGGAATAGTAAAGTTTTTTACGTTGTTATCATTTGTTGGCGATTGATCTGCGTTTCCACTTGGATTTGACACAGAAGCTGAGAATGAGTGTGCTCCAGCACCAGAAACCGCAATTGCAGCTAATGGAATATCTTCTGTTGCATCTTGTGCTAAACTTCCTGTCCAGTTAATGGTGGTTTGCGCGCCACTATCTAATTGATATACAATTGTTGCACTCGTTAATTGTGTACTTCCAGCATTTTTAAGACGTAATGTTGGAGTGATAGTTGCATCACATAAATCAGTTGGAATATTTAAAACAGAAATACCTGCATCAAAATTAAAGGTTTGAGTTGGTGGAAATTGTTGTAATGTAATTGGATTTGTTCCTGCTGGATCTAACCAGAATTTTAATTGCGCAGAATTTGTAGCACTAAAATCCCAAGAAACGCCAAAACGTCCATAAATATCAAAACCTCCATTGTCAGTTGTACCAGAACATGCTGCTGATCCACCAGATAAATCTCCAATAATTAATCCATCTTGATCAAATAAAGGCGAACCAGATGATCCAGGTTCTGTAACTCCTAAATCCCAGTCAGCAATTCGCCAAACTTCTGTTGTTGGATTTCCGTTGAATGATGTTGTAAATCGTGTTGCGCCTTGAAAATCGACACATACTTTTTGAATGTCTCCACTTGGATGATGAACTCCAACATTTAAAGAAGGAACAGCTGATGTAGAACGATTCCAACCTGCCCAAACTACATCTGGACTTGCTGCAAAGAAAGCTGCATCTGTAATTTCAACCAATGCCATATCTGACTCAGAGTTAGATGCTCTTAAAATAGCGCCACTTGCTGTTTGAATAAAAGAATTATCTACACTTGGAGCATTTGTAGCGCAATCTGCTACAGTTTCATCACTTGCCCAGTTAAAACGAAATGCCCAACCTGCAACCGAACCACCTAAACAGTGATTTGCTGTTAAGAAATAAGGTGTTCCGTCATTATTTGTATTATTTACTAAAGCTCCTGTACAATTACCACTTCCGCCGACAACAATCATTCCAACAGATTTTTTTACATCATTTTTAATATCGTTCGCTGTAGAAGAAGTTGCTGTAATGTCGCAGTTTACATCTACATTACAAGCTCCTGAATCGTTTAATGCTTCAGGATTGTTAGCATTTGTGTCCGGATAATTTAATGTTCTGTATCCGTGAATAACGTTTCCAATATTTAATCGTGCTTGTCCGCTTACTTTTTTTGGCTCAAAATATTCAATCCAAATACTTTTTCCGTCTACCATCCAAGTTCCTAAAATTTCTTCAGGATTGTTGTGTTGATGTGTAAATACATTTAAAATTTGAGAACGATCATCATTATATATGTATACTTTTCCTCCGACAGGAATATGGTAACGATCAAAAATTAAGTTCATTGTTAATGCGCCAGGAGAAACGAAGTTGATTCTCCAAATACGATCACCATTTGGTAATGTATGCCATTTTCCTGCATTATCTAAACCATAATCTACAAAATGATCAAATCCAAATCGCCAAGGAATTGATTTATTTAAATCATTAACAGCATCTTCAGCCTGTAAAGGAGCCAAATTTGGTTTTTCAAATTCAATTGGAGCTACTTTTTCAATCGTAGCGATGTTCCAACTTTCAGGAACAGGACGTTGTGAGTTTTGAGCTGTTGCCTGAAAGATAAAGGCAAGCAGAAGAATTAAAGTAAAGTTTTTCATAGTAAAATGGTTGTGGTTGTTGATTATGATAGTAATTTTTATGGAAAATTAATGAAAAAATAACATTTATACTCGTTTTTTTTAAATTTGTCTAAGTTATTGTTTAATTTCTTACTTAATTTTTAGCATTTTAACACATTAAAGTATAAAACAGTATTTTTACTTTGCTTTTTGGAATAGTATTTGAAAAGAGGTATTCTTGTAAAGCCTACCAGTTTTATTTTATAACTATGAAGAATTTATTGATTGCCGTATTATTTTTAGTTTGTACACAAATTTCTTTTGCACAAACAGATCCGTATGTAGAAACTGTAAAACAGTATTTAACGATTAACGGAACACAAGAACAATACGAAGGTGCTATTGATGCAATGTTTACAATGTTGAAGAAACACTTTAAAGACGCTAAAGTTTCGGAAGCAGATTGGAGCGAATTGCAAAGCGATAAAAAGAAGCAAGTAGAAGATGTAAAATCAATTTTGGTTTCTGCCTACAAAGCATATTTTACATTGAACGACATTAAAAATATGACTGTTTTTTATGAATCTGCGGCAGCAAAACAAATGAAAAAAGATGCTTCTAAGTTAACAAACGTACAACGACAACAAATCGGGAATTTTTACGATTCAGAAACTGGTCAAAAAATGATTGCAAGCAAAGATGGATTGGCAAAAATTGAAGGTGAAATTTCCATGCAATGGAGTGGCGAATTGTACAAAAGTGTCCTTAATAAATTACTAGAAAAAGGCTATAGTTTGAATTAGCATTTCGACTTCGCTTCGAGTGCCTCAGCGAACTCTAATTTAGAAATTATTTTAACCAAAATAGAAAAGTTCACTGAGGCTCTCGAAGTGAACTTTTCTATTTATATAACTTCGCTAAATAATCATAATGTTCGCCTTCAAGGATGAGTTCGCATTTTAAACCGCTTGCATGTGCGGCGTTTTGTAGTGTGTTATAATCAATATACAACCAGTTAAAAGGTTCTTCATGTTCGCCTTTGTAGCTTACATTATATAGTAATTCTCCGTAATAATCGTTTTCAGAAGGAATCCATTTTCCGCCATCTTCATCTTCATCAAACATATAAATGATATCGGAAGAATCTACTAAGATTTGTCCATTGTCAGTTAGTATTGTTTTAAGATGATTCAAAAAGTTACCAATCCGATTTAGTTTTCCGCACATTCCTGCGCCATTCATTAATAGAAGAATCGTGTCAAACTGACCTGTAAATTCCATGACATCAATTTGTTCAGCATTTGTAATTCCTCTAAGTTTGCAAGCTTCAATTGCAGCTCCGGAAACATCAATTGCAGTAACTTCTAAATTGCGTTCATTTTGTAAATATAAACTGTGACTTCCTGCGCCGCAACCGACATCTAAAACGTTGCCTTTGGATAATTTGAGTGCTGTTTGTTCTAGTTTGGGCATTTCGCCATATGACCGAAATAAATACGGAATTGGCAATGCATCTTCTTCAGAAATAGACGTTGAGGTTACGATATCTTCTGTGTAATTTCCTTGTTGATAATCTAAAATTGCTTTCCCGAATAAATCCTTCATCTGTTTCTAAAAATAGATCGCAAAAATACATCAAGTAATTGAACTTTGTCGAAAAGGCATAAAAAAAGCAACGCATCCTACAAAAGTATTCCGCGTTGCTCTTGTTAACTATAACCTAAATAATTAACCTAAATTCCTAAAATCCCCCAACTTTAGAAACCTAGCATTCTCATTTTTTCACATCTGAAAATAAGTGTATGTTTTTCTGATGTTATACAAGTAAGTACTCTTTTAAATGTTTTGTTACCCAACAAATCAAAAAATTATCATGTATTTTTGTCAGCAAACGAAATCACACATGCAGGATTTTATCAATGAGCTTCCAAAACTGGCGAAAGATGCAGAAAAAGAGAACCTAAAATTCTTCGCGAAGCTGAAAAAAAGAACACCTAAAAACTTAGATTATATCATGCAGGAATTGCATGAAGAAGAGTTTGAAAAAACGGATTGTTTGGATTGTGGAAATTGCTGCAAAACGACAAGTCCGATCTTTACAAACGCTGATATTGCTCGAATTTCCAAGCATTTTAAAATGAAAGAGTATCAATTTATCAGTCAATTTTTATTTTTTGATGAAGATAATCATCATGTATTACAAACTGCGCCGTGTCACTTTTTAGGAGCCGACAATGAATGTATGATTTACGATATTCGCCCAAAAGCATGTAGAGAATATCCGCATACCAATCGAAAAAAATTCCACAAGATTTCTGAAATTACCATGAATAATATTTCCATTTGTCCTGCAACGTATAACATTATGGAAAAATTAAAAAGTGTACTTGAGGAAAAAGCAAAACGATAGTTTTTTATACTTTTCAGAAAAACGTATCTTTATAACTTTGTAAAACCCATCACATCTTACTATTTTGGAAACTATTTTATCATATTTTGAATCGATTCCTTCTTCACACAGAAGTGTTATTTTAGTTGGCGGAATCGCCTTTTTTTGGCTCATTGAATATATGATTCCTTTAGTTCGATTCAATTATAAAAAAATACATCACGCAGGTATTAATATCTTTTTTACGTTGACGACGATTGTTGTCAATTTTTTATTGGCGTTTTTACTTTTTAAAGCTTCAGAATGGACGATAGCTAATAAATTTGGGCTTTTACAATGGATTGACCTTCAATTTCCAGACTTGTCAGCTTGGTGGTTTGTATTAATTGGCGTTGCTTTATTAGACTTTTTTGGCGCTTGGTTGGCACATTATGTTGAACACAAAGTTCCTGTATTTTGGCGCTTTCACTTAGTACATCACACAGACACACATGTAGATACAACAACTGCAAATAGACATCATCCAGGCGAAAGTGTCATCCGATTTGTTTTCACGCTAATTGGTGTACTCATTGTTGGTGCGCCAGTTGCAATTATTATGTTGTATCAATCAATTTCAGTGGTTTTATCGCAGTTTAATCATGCAAATATTGTATTGCCAAAAAGTGTTGATACGTGGATTAGCTACGTAATTGTTTCGCCAAATATGCATAAAGTACATCATCATCATCAGTTGCCATATACAGATACAAACTATGGAAATATCTTTTCAATTTGGGATCATATTTTTAGAACATTCGCTGTAAAAGATCCAAAAACATTAGTTTATGGTGTTGATACGTATCCAGATGCAACTGAAAATGCCAACTTAAAAAGTTTACTCAAAATTCCTTTCAACAAATATCGTCCGCCAACAACATTCAATGCTGATGAATAATTTTTCCATGAAATTTTCAAACACAATTTTTCAACTCGTAGCATTCTTTTTCTTGTGTTGGATGCTCGCCTCAAGCACATCATAAGAAAATGACAGAAATTCAAGGACATCGCGGTTGCAGAGGTTTATTACCTGAAAATTCAATCATAGGATTTGAAAAAGCGATTGATTTAGGCGTTCACACTTTAGAAATGGATATTGCTGTTTCTAAAGATCAAAAAGTAGTCGTTTCTCATGAACCGTTTATGAATCATGAAATTGTTTTAGACCTTCAAGGAAATTCAATTTCCAAAAAGGATGAAGAAAAGTATAATCTCTATCAAATGAATTACGACAGCATTCGTCAATACGATTGTGGATCAAAAAAGAATTCAAAATTTCCTTTACAAAAAAATATAAAAGTTGTCAAACCTTTGTTGTCAGAAGTGATTGCGATGGCAGAAGCACGATCTAACAAACAGATTAAATACAATATTGAATTCAAAAGTGAGCCTGCATACGACGGAATTTATACACCAAATGTTTCTCAATTTGTTCGTTTGGTAGTAGAAGTTTTAAAGGATAATGAGTTGGGAATGCGCGTGAATTTACAAGCTTTTGATATTCGCATATTGGAAGAAATTAAAAAACAAGCACCTAAAATTCGCATTGCTTTGTTGGTAAACAAACACGAAACTATTGCTGAAAAATTACAACAACTCAGTTTTAAACCTCAAATAATAAGTCCATACTATAAACTACTCAACGAAGAAAACACCAAAGAATATCAAGAATGTGGGTTTCGCATCATACCTTGGACGGTAAACTCAGAAAAGGAGATGCAATATTTACTTGATATTGGCGTGGACGCAATTGTCACGGATTATCCTAATATGTTGAAATCTTTATGTATATGAAACAACAACACGTTTTAGTGATTGGGTATGTGTGGCCAGAACCAAATTCTTCTGCGGCAGGAACACGTATGTTGCAATTATTACAGCTCTTTCGAGCGAATGATTGGAAAGTCACGTTTGCATGTCCAGCCGCAAAAAGTGAATTTGCTTTTGACTTGCGTCAGCTAGATATTGCTACGAAAACTATTAAGATTAACGATTCAAGCTTTGATAAATACATTAAAAAACTCAATCCGTCTATTGTACTGTTTGATCGTTTTATGATGGAAGAACAATTTGGTTGGCGTGTTTCTGAAAATTGCCCAAATGCCTTGCGAATTTTAGACACAGAAGATTTACACAGTTTGCGAAAAGCGCGGCATCAAGCATTAAAAGATGGAAACGTTTTTCATATTGATATGCTAAAAAACTATCAATTGGCGCAACGTGAAATTGCAAGTATTTTACGTTGTGACATTTCGTTATTGATTTCGGAAGTTGAACTTGATATTTTAGTGAACGATTTCAAGATTGATGCTTCATTATTGTTATACATTCCGTTTATGCTTGAAGCAGTTTCAAAACAAGAAATAGATACATTACCAAGTTTTGAAGAACGGCATCATTTTGTGACAATCGGAAACTTTTTGCATGCGCCAAATCGTGATATGGTGTTGTATTTAAAAACCAAAATTTGGCCAATCTTACGGAAAAAATTACCCAAAATAGAAATGCACGTATATGGTTCGTATGCAAAGGAAAATAGTTTGCAGTTGAATCAGCCGAAAGAAAAATTTTATGTCAAAGGTCGCGCAGAAAGTGCTTCTGAAGTGATTTCGAATGCTCGAATTTTATTGGCTCCAATTCGTTTTGGCGCAGGATTGAAAGGGAAACTGATTGATGGAATGCAAAACGGAACGCCTTGTGTAACCACAAAAATTGGCGCAGAAGGAATGCATGGAAATCTACCTTGGAACGGAATTGTTTCAGACGATATAGAAACCTTCGTCAACGAAGCTGTGGAATTATACACAAACAAAAGGCATTGGTTACAATCACAAAAAAATGGTTTTGAAATTCTCGCAAAACGTTATCAAAAAGAAATATTTCAGCGGCAGCTTTTAGAAAAAATTCAGATCACAATCAAAAATTTAGAAACGCACCGAACACAAAATTTTATGGGAAGTTTGTTGCGATTGCACACTGCAAATAGTACAAAGTATATGTCAATGTGGATTGAAGCTAAGAATAAAGTTTAGTTGTGAGTTGTGAGTTGTTGGTTGTTGGTTGTTGGTTGTTGGTTGTTGGTTGTTGGTTGTTGGTTTTGAGTTTTTCAATCACTAAATCGATCAATAAGTTGAGTATAAAAATGTTAAATATAAGTTAACAAAGGTTTTACCGTAGCTAAATATATGATTTATATATTACTTTAATTGTAAGATTAGTTTTATTAACCATTTAAAAAATCAAAGCTATGTTAAAGAACATTTTAGAAGTAAAAGGTGCAGAAGAGTTAAGTAAAAAAACTCAAAGTCAAATTAATGGAGGTGGAGGAGAATCATGTTGGGATGTTTGTCCTAGGCAAGCAGCGGCAATCTGTGATCCAAATACCGTAGGGATTTACGAATGTGATTGTAACTGTCCATAAGATATATTTGTTATCGAAAAAGAAGCTAAAAGCGAGGAGAAATCTTCGCTTTTTTTAGTTTTTAGAAGTTTCTGAGTCTTTCAATTCTTCAATCATTTAATTGTAAATTAAACACTTACTTTTTGTTTTACTGAAATCTTCTAAACCTTTTTGCCAAGTTGCTTTAATTTCCGATTCCGATAATCCTGCTTCAATTTGTTGTTGAAATTTGTCAGTTCCTGCGAGTTTTGAAAAGAACTTGTCTTTATTGAAAAAAGGAGTTTCAGGTGTGTTTGTTGTTAATTAGATTGACATCTTGAGAAAAATCCAATTAATAACAACAATAAAAATGTATTTTTGAGAAATCTATAAACCATTCTTTAATTTGAATTACGAGTTTTTTATTGCCAAACGTATTATTAAGGCTAAACAGTATAAAAGTAGTGTCTCAGCAACAATAATTAAAATTGCAATTGCAGCAATTGCTATTGGTATTGTGATGATGATGGTTGCGATTGCTACGGGAATGGGATTGCAAAAAACGATCCAAGAAAAAGTTGCTGCGTTTAACGGACATATTCAAATCTCCAATTTTGATAATAACGATTCAGAAGTTTCGTTGACGCCTTTGGATTCCAATCAAGAGTTTTACCCAGATTTTACGCAGGTTTCAGGCATTAAACATATTCAAGCAGTTGCTATAAAAGCAGGAATTATTCGCACAGAAAAAACATTTGAAGGTGTGTTGGCAAAAGGTGTTGGAACCGATTATAATTGGGAAGCTTTTACTGATTTTTTGAAAGAAGGACGATTTCCAAACGTTTCTGACAAACGTGAAAATAGAGAAGTTTTAATCTCAGCATATTTGGCAAGACGCTTAGAGTTGAAACTTGGCGACACGTTTAAATCTTTATTTCTGAAAGAAAATACAAATGAAATTCCGAACGAACGAACGTTTGAGATTGTTGGAATTTATGATTCTGGTTTTCAGAAGTTTGACGCCAATGTGATGTTGGTTGATATTCGACACATTCGGCGAATGAATAAGTGGAAAGCTGGCGAAATAGGAAACTTTGAAGTTTTTCTGGATAGTTTTGACGAGATTCAACTAAAGGATGAAGAAATTTATCATGTGATTCCTCCAAATTTAGATACACAAAGCGTGATTAGTAAATTTCCGTTTATTTTTGAATGGATTTCACTGTTTGATGTCAATATATTTCTCATTATTGGAATTATTATTATTGTTGGAGGAATTAATATGATTACCGCACTTTTGGTATTGATTTTAGATAGAACGCCCATGATTGGAATTTTAAAATCGCTTGGAAGTAGCAATTGGAGTATTCGAAAAATATTTTTGTACAACGCTGCATATTTGATTGGAATTGGATTGCTTTGGGGAAATCTTATTGGAATCGCTTTTATTTGGATACAACGTAGTTTTGGATTGCTAAAATTTCCGAATCCTGAGCAATATCATACCGCCATTATTCCAACACATATAGAGGTTTGGCATATTTTGGCGCTCAATATTGGAACGTTGGTATTGTGCGTTTTAATGTTGTTGATTCCTTCGTATATCATCACCAAAATCACGCCTGTAAAAGCAATTAAATTTCAGTAAAATCAACACGCTACTATTAACAAGACTTTGAAGATTGTATACTATAAAATAAATAGAACTTTGTATCTTTGTCGCTTCAAAACAAAAGAATGGACTACGCAGAAAATATATTAGGAACTATTGGAAATACGCCAATGGTCAAAATGAATGCTTTAGTGAAAGATGTTGATGCTTTGGTATTGGCAAAATACGAAACATTTAATCCAGGAAATTCTGTAAAGGATAGAATGGCGTTAATGATGATTGAAGATGCAGAAGCTGATGGACGTTTGCAGCCTGGCGGAACTATTATTGAAGGTACTTCTGGAAACACGGGAATGGGATTAGCCTTAGCTGCTATTATTAAAGGATATAAGCTTATTTGTGTAATGGCAGACAAGCAATCGAAAGAAAAGATAGATATTTTACGTGCTGTTGGAGCAGAAGTTGTGGTTTGCCCGACTGCTGTTGAGCCAGATGATCCACGTTCGTATTACTCAGTTTCAAAGCGTTTGGGAGAAGAAACTCCAAATTCTTGGTATGTAAACCAATATGATAATCCGAGTAACGCAAAAGCACATTACGAAAGTACAGGTCCAGAAATTTGGAAGCAAACCGACGGAAAAGTTACGCACTTTATTGTTGGTGTTGGAACTGGCGGAACGATTTCAGGCGTTGGAAAATACTTGAAAGAACAAAATCCGAATGTTAAAATTTGGGGCGTTGATACCTATGGTTCTGTGTTTAAGAAATATCATGAAACAGGTATTTTTGATGAAAACGAAATCTATTCGTACATCACGGAAGGAATTGGAGAAGATATTTTACCAAAAAATGTAAACTTTGATATTATTGATGGATTTACGAAAGTAACCGATAAAGATGCTGCGGTTTATACGCAACGTTTGGCAAAGGAAGAAGGTATGTTTTTAGGAAATTCTGCCGGATCTGCCATTAAAGGTTTGTTGCAATTAAAAGAACATTTTACAAAAGACGATGTAGTGGTAGTATTATTTCACGATCATGGAAGTAGATATGTTGGAAAGATGTTTAATGACGATTGGATGCGCGAACGCGGATTTCTAGATGTAGAAATATCTTCGGCTGCCGATTTGATTAAAGATCATGATGATAAACCATTGGTTACTGTAAAAACAGGAGAGTTGGTTTCGCATGCAATTGAGCGTATGCGTAAATTCAAAATATCTCAAATTCCAGTTGTTGATGCTGAAGGTTTTGTAGGTTCTATTGACGAAACGGCGTTGTTTGCAAAATTTATGGAGAATAAAGATATTGCAGATATGTACATTGCTGATATTATGCAAAAACCTTTCCCAATAGTACATAAGAATACTTCTATTGATGAAATTTCTAAATTAATTACTAAAGATAATCAAGCCGTATTGGTAGATTTAGGCGACAATAAACATCATATTATTACTAAATATGATATCATTAAAGGAATCAAATAGATTTTTCATGATACCGCATAAAAAAAGTCGAATAGCAATATTCGACTTTTTTTGTTTGTATATTTTTTATAATATGGGTTCTTTATTGTTAAAGTCAGAAGCTAACTTTTTATAGCGTCTCTCTAGGTTTCTGTTGTCAATCAATATAATGATTAACACAGAAAAGAAGATAAGTATAGAATATCCTAAAATAGAATTCAAACTTCCTTTATCGGCAGTAATTCCGCCGCCTTCAGCATCATTAGCAATAGTTGGTGCTACCAATGAACTTGTATTAGTTCCTTGATCGGTTGCGATTACTGTTGCGTTAATATTTTTCTTTGTACGGTTTGTTTCAACCGTAGTATTTGCTTGTAAGGTAAAAGTAAATATGAAAAATAATAATATGGTATTTTGTATTTTCACAGCATAAATGTATAAAAAAAAACTCACAAAAATAATTTTAGCTACTGATTTTTAATAATTTATGAATTTTCAGTGCAAATTTTTTAGTTTTTATCAGCGTCTTTTGGGTATTTAATTTTCAGCTATATGTTCTATTTATAGATAAAAAACTTAAAATTCATAAATTATTATTTTTTTGATTTTTAATGATGTATAACTAGGTTTTGAAATTTAGCTAGCGTCTTTAAATATCAACAGTTTAAAGGTTTTTATTGTTTTTTTGATACTAGATTTTGTTTATTCATTATAATGAAAAAAATCATCTTCGTTTGAAAAAGTAAGTACTAATAAGAAAACAGCAAGTTAGGGGGAGAATTGTGTTTGTGAGAAATCTTTTTTTTGAAATCGAAATTTTAAAATTCTGATGATATCATTTCATATATTTAACAAAAGTAACGTCTTTTTTTTTAAAATAGTGTATTTCCATATCAGATTAACTGCAAAGAAAGGAAGATAAAGTACGTTTTCAAGATTTTCTTTGTAAGGACTGAATACCTGTGATTTCTTACGGTTGTTTGAATCTACTTTAGGTAATAAAGAAGTTTGTTTGGTCTTTTGTCCAAGTGCTGAATATTCAAAGCAATTTCGTTTCTTCAAAGTGTGGGCGTCAAAAACTACATAAAAACCGACAATACTTATATTAACTCATTCGTGCTAAAAAATCATGAGTTCATAAGGAATTTTTCTGAGATAAAACGAATCGTTTCTCATACCTTATTTATGGTATTTCCGTAAGTGATCACTTACTTGTTTTCATACCTTTAGTAAATAAATATTTTAACAATCACAAATCCTACTTAACTATGAAAAGAAAATTAACATTTGACATTATGTATGTATTGGTTGGCTTATTCCTATTTGTAAGTTGCCAACATGATACAGAAGAATTGCTTGAAGAAGAAGCAATCGCACCTATTGAACGCACAGATTTTAAACGATTAGCGTCAGACGATCATCCTGTTGTACAATTATTATATAGTAGAGGTTATGAAAAAGGCACTATTTATGAAACGAACGATCATTTCTTGGCGCCGCCAGATTTATTGTATAGTAAAGATATTAACGATTACGATTTATCTGATACTGGAAGCAATACAGAACAAGCTTTTAATACTGGGAAATTAGTATCGTTAAACAGAATGCGTATCAATGTGTTCATAGACAATTCTGTTGGAACCACTTTGACCACAGATGCTGTAAACGCTATTACTGAGTTGAATGGTATTAATAATTGTGCATTATTCTTTGTACGTGTTACCAATGCCAATCAGGCAGACATTACTATTAGAAGTGACTTTGGAGTAGAATCTTCAAACGTATTAGGACGCGCAGGATTTCCATCTAACGGACGCGTATTTAATACGGTTACGTTAAATGTAGATGCTTTAGGAGCTTTCGGCGCAACTATACGAAGAAACGTAGTTATTCATGAACTTGGACATTGCGTAGGATTCAGACACACGGATTGGAGTGCTAATGGTGAAGGTAGCGCAGTAAACATTCCTGGAACAAGTGCGAATGATACAGGTTCTATTATGTGGCATACAGCTCGCGGCGGAAATGCTTTTTCTACAGGCGATTTGGTAGCCTTTAGAGCTTTATTTCCACGTGCATTGCGTATTGATGTTGTAAATGAGTTTACTGAATACGATAATAATGAGTGGTATGTATTGGATAACGTTTTTGTTGATGTTTTTGAAGATGGAAGCTATACTACCTTATCAAATTTAAACAGAAATGTACAAGTCAATTATGAAATAGTAGTACAAGAATACAATCATACCTCTGGAACATATTCATATTATAGAAACCGTATATTAACTGCCGGAAGCAATAGATATTATATAGATGAAGAAGAAGAAGAATGCTCTGCGTATCAAGGAGAAACTTGTACGCGTGAAGATCTAGAAATTACTTACGCATTCTCAATTTTATAATTTTTAATTTACACATAAAATATTGTTTTTACATATAAAAGTCCAACAGGTTCTGTTGGGCTTTCTTGTCATAATTCTGGTAATAAATATGTGTATTAGCTTCCTTGTCTAATAGTATTGAATTTATAGGGAATATGGAAGAAAGAAAAGAAAAGAAACTTCGTGATTCATGAATTGTAAGAAAGGTTTATGCTATTTCATAAGTTGATGCACAAGTAAAAAAGAGAACCCAAGTTTGCTAAACAATCTTTTTTTGATTGGTAATTATCATAGTAGATATTGGTTGTGATTTTTTATAAGTAGTTCTTTTTTATTTCTATGAATGATGATTTAGTTGGTTTATTAAAAGATTCTGTAAAACTAATAACTCACTAGTGTCCACTAAAAAATAAAATAAGTTCTTTGAAATTACTGTAAATCTGTACTTTAAGTGTCATTTTTGAGCGTGACGATTTGAAATGATTATTATGTTCGTAGTTCAAATATTACGAATATGAATCAGGGTAAATATGTCTTTTCTCAACTGGTCGAATTTCTTCCCCAGCGCGTTTTTGATAGGTTAACTAGTAAATATTTTGGCAATAAATCTGTCAAACATTTTACTTGTTGGAACCAATTATTATGAATGGTTTTTGGACAACTTTCTGCTAGAGAAAGCTTGAGAGATTTGATAATTGTTATCGAAGCACATCAATCAAAATCCTACCATTTAGGTTTAGGTAAAAACGTAACTCGTAGCAATTTATCCAAGGCTAATGAAAATCGCAATTTCAAAATATTTGAGGAGTTTGCCAATCATTTAATATTGATTGCTCAAGATAAAAACAACAATACTCCTTTTGATATAAAAGGTAATATTTATGCCTTTGATTCATCAACGATAGACTTATGCTTAAGTGTTTTTTGTTGGGCTCATTTTCGTAAAACCAAAGCTGGAATAAAATTGCACACATTATTTAATGTTAACTCTCAAATCCCCGTATTTATTCATATTACAGAAGCAAATGTTCACGACATTAATGCCATGGATGTTATAGATTATGAACCGTTTGCTTATTACATTTTTGACCGTGCTTATGTTGATTATGAACGCCTTTTTCGTATCGAAAAAGCTAAAGCCTACTTTGTAGTTAGGGCAAAATCTAATGTAAAATTCAAAAGAATGTATTCTCAAAAAGTAGATAAAACAACAGGAATTAAATATGACCAAATAGGTAAAATAGACGGTTTTTACACCTCGAAAGATTATCCTAAGAAGATACGAAAAGTCAAGTTTTTAGATAGTGAAAATAAAAAAATGCTAACTTTTTTGACAAATAATTTTGAACTACCATCTCAAGATATTGCATTACTTTACAAACAAAGATGGAAAGTAGAATTGTTTTTTAAATGGATAAAACAACACCTAAAAGTTAAAACTTTTTGGGGAACATCGGAAAACGCTGTTCGTTTCCAAATTAATGTAGCAATCATAACTTACTGTTTAGTTTCTATAATCGCAAAAGATTTAAAAATTAATCGTTCAAACTACGAAATTCTACAAATTTTATCTGCATCACTACTAGATAAAGTGCCTGTAAATGAATTACTTATGAAATCAGATTGCAATAATGTCAATGAAAATAATACTAACCAACTGGTTTTCAGCTTATTTTAAGTGGACACTAGTGCTAATAACTATCAAAAAAATGCTACACTAAATTTTTAGATTATTTGATTGAGAAGTTACCTTGAAAGATTGAAAAAAATAGGTGGTGAAAAGAATGTTTTTATAAAGTGATATTGCAAACAAATCTTAAAAAAAGTAATTTATATCAACCACAATGACACCTAAAAAAATAAACCCTTGTAAATCAATGATTTTCAAGGGTTTTTGTGGAGTCGGAGAAAAGAATTTCGAACTTTTTGGAGGAGGATGTGGAGTTGATTGTTTCAGTTTTAAAGATTATTGGTGTTAGAATTATTTAATTTTTCACTCCACTTTTTGTGTATTCATATAAATATGCACAAGCAAGTAGACATTCCATTGGATGATAAACGACTCCTAATTATTTTTCAAAGAAAACATTTACAAGTTTTAAAAAATATGAGGATTAGTCATTACTAGTAATGATACAATTACCGTAAATAGTATGGAGTTTTATTAAGCCAAATCATTCGATATTTGTACTTATTAATCCATAAAACTTCTAATTTATGACAAATTCTAGAAAAGGTTTCTCTACAACAGAAAATACAGAAACTACAAAGCCGAAAGAAGAAGAACCAGTAACTACGAAACCAGCAAATCCTAAACCTGGAGTTACACCAACAACTACCATAAAGGATATTAGGCCAGGAGAAGAAGATGAGGGAAATCCTAAAAAACAAAGTTAATTCTTACCTTTATTATAAAATATCTCTTAATGCTTTATTATCTTTATAGGATGTAAAGCATTATTTATTAAATATTTATCTATTTGTTCAATGTATTTAACTACTAAAATAAAATTTCTAATTGTATGTATTCTTTTCTTTCTGAATATAGCAATAGGACAAAATCAAACAATTGATGATTTGCTTGTAACGCTCCAAACCAATCAGAAGAATGACTCCTTGAGAGTAAATACATTAAATGACTTGGCATGGGAGCTTACTAGAATTGATGAGGAAAAGGCATTGAAATATGCTGCGGAAGCAAAAAAAATAAGTGAGCAAATATTATATTTCAAAGGTAATGCAACAAGTAAGACCAGAATAGGAACAATCTACACAAATCAAAATAAACTTAAAAAAGCAGAAAACATTTTTCTTGAAGTTTTAAGTATTGAGCAAAACATTGGGCATACATACGGAACAGGAAGAGCGCAAAATCAACTAGGAAGAATTTATACTTTACAAAAGCAATCAGAAAAGGCAATTGCTTATTATTTAGCTGCCCTTGAGAACTTCAAATCTTTAAAGTTGAAATATCAAATGGCATCTATAAATAACAACATCGGAGTGTTATATAATAATACTGGAGCGTATGATAAAGCTCTGGAATATTATTTTGAAGTATTGGAAATTAGAAAGGAATTAGATGATGAAAGCGAGACAGCTTATTCGCTATCAAATATAGGAGCATTATATATCAATCTTGAAATGTATCCATCTGCAATAAAATATTTGATGGAAAGTAAACTAATACTGGAAGAATTTGATCGAGTCTATGAACTTACAGATGTTTACATGAATTTAGGAATCGCGTACTTCAAAATGAATAAGATAGCTTTATCACTTGAGTATACTAAAAAATCCGCATTACTAAATGACGAATTAGGCTTAGAAAAAAAGAATGTAGTCTTGTATAATATGATGGCTGCTGTTTATTATGTAGAGAATAAATTAAACGAAGCAACATCGTATTACGAGAAAAGTTTAGTTATCATAAAAAAGTATAATCTTACAGAATACCTAGCTGAGGCTTACTGTAACTTAGGTAATATTGAATTTAGGAAAGAATTATATGAAAGTGCTGTTGATTATTACACAGATGCTCTTGAATTAGCAGCGCAATCGAGTAATGTTAATGTTCAAATAGAAGCATATGGTAATTTGGCATTAAGTCACACAGAGTTAAAAGAATTTGATAAGGCATTAAGTTTTAAAAATCAATTTGTTAAGTTAAAAGAGAGCATGTTTGATACATCAAAAAGGGCAATTATTACAAAAGCTAATTTTCAAGAAGAACAAATGGAGTTGAACTCCTTAGCTAAAGATAAAGTAATTACGCAGCAAGAATTAGATAACTCGAAAATCAAGAATTATGCACTTTCCATAGGTTTTTTTTTACTAATATTACTTTTAATTGCAATTATTAGAGGAAGTAAGCAAAAACGGAAAGCTGATATGGCTATTATTGACAAACAAAAAGTATCTGAGTTATTAAAAAATCAAGAAATGAAGTCTATCAATGCAATGATAGAGGGTCAAGAAAGCGAAAGACAACGGATTGCAAGAGATTTACACGATAGATTAGGCAGTATTTTATCGATGGTAAAAGTGCATTTCAAATCGGTTGAAGAAAATATAGAAGAACTCAAATCATCCAACATAAAGCAATATGAAAAAGCAAATGAATTATTGGATAACGCCTGTGATGAGGTTCGGAAAATATCACACGATATGGCTTCAGGAGTCCTTACTAAGTTTGGTCTTGTCGCTGCCTTGGAAGATTTAAAAGAAACATTAGAAGAAAGTAATCAGATAGAAGTAGAGTTTATTGCGCATGGGTTAAACAATCGTTTGGATAATGATGTTGAAATTACAATATATAGAATTATACAAGAATTGATTAGCAATATCTTAAAATATGCGAAAGCAAAAAATATAACAATTCAACTTGTTAGTAGAGAAAATCAGCTAAATATATCCGTAGAAGATGATGGTGTAGGATTTGATGTAAATGACAAAAAAAATAGAGGAATGGGATTAAAAAATGTAGCTACAAGAGTGGAATCACTTGATGGAGAGTTACATATAGATTCAATGATTAATAAAGGAACAAGTATATCCATAGATATTCCAATAAAAGAAATATAATTATGATAAAAATAATAATAGCCGATGATCACGAAATAGTCGTTGATGGTTTAATATCGTTAATAAATGAAGAAGATGGCATTACTGTAATAGGACAAGCTAATAATGGCAAAGATGTTATTCCGCTTCTTCAAAATAATGATATAGATGTAGCTGTCTTGGATATTAATATGCCAAAAATGGATGGAGTAGAACTTACAAATTACATACGTAGTGAATTTCCAAAAGTGAAAATACTTATTTTAACCATGTATAAGGATGTTAAATTCATTAGAAGAATATTAGAAGTAGGCGCACACGGATATATTTTAAAAAACAAAGGCAAAGAAGAACTTGTCACAGCAATAAAGACTATTTATGATGATGGAGAATATTTAGGCGATGATGTTAAGAATGCGTTGATAGCTGGACTCCGATCAAAGAATGTTCATGGAGAAGTAAGATTAACGCAGCGTGAAAAAGAAATATTGAAGTTTATAGGCAAAGGTTTGTCAACTCCTGATATTGCAGAAAAATTGAGTAGAGCTCAGTCAACTATAAACTCACACCGGAAAAATCTTATTGAAAAAACAGGTGTTAAAAATTCTAAAGAACTTATAATATATGCAAGAGAGAATGGCTATAATTAACAATTCTTATTGCCATTTATCACCTTTCCAATTTCGCTTCATTGGCGGCATAGAATTCATGGGAATTATTTTATTCCTTTTTTGAAAAGCTTCATGAATCCATTGTTGATTAATTTCTGGATTTCCATGCCAAAATTTAATAGCTACATAGCTATTGGATATATTCTGAGCCAAACGTTTAGGAATCGTTTTTTCATCATATGAATTTTTACTGTATGTAGCATAAAATGGTGAAATAATTCCTAAAACTCCAGATCTTAGGTTATTTTGTGTTTGCTTTAAAGAATTATGAATTTCATAATCAACATGATGTCGACGCCAAGTGTCTTCTCCTATTAAAATAGCAGTAACCGTTGACTCTCTCAAATGCTTCTCTCGGATTTATCTTCTAAATTCTTCTGTGCTAACTCCTTTAATTTCTCCAGGCTTTACTGAAAGAGAATCTAGTATGTCAAACTTTTCGTTAAATAGTTTTTCATATTTTTTTCGATAACTGAAATCATTTTCATGATGATAACTGATAAATACTTTATGTCTCATGATTAAAATTTTCACGCAAAGTTGAAAAAATAATCAGGAGAAGCTCTCCCTACTTCTAATGATATCAATATCAATACAACTACCATAGTAATAGGGGATTAAAAATTAAATATTTGTAATGTTAGTGAAACTAGAAAACATCTCAACTAATTAATTATTAATTAAAAAACAGATAATATGGCAAAGAAGGCTTTAATAGTAGGTATTGATTATTATCAGAAATATAAAAACTTAAGTGGTGCTGTAAATGATGCCGAAGCAGTAGCTTCAACATTGAAAAGAAATGGGGATAGAACAAAAAATTTTGGAATTAAGCTATTAACTTCTTCAAGTGAAGATGATAAATTATCTTCTAATACATTAAGAAAGCATATAAAAGAACTTTTTGAAAGTAAAAAAGAGACTGTTCTATTTTATTTTGCTGGGCATGGTCATGTTGAAAATTCAGGAGGTTTTATATTGGCATCAAACAATCAAAAAGGACACGAAGGAGTATCATTAAATGATGTTCTAATATTTGCGAATCAATCTAAAGCTACAAACAAAATAATTATTTTAGATTGTTGTCATAGTGGTATTACAGGATCACTAAGAGATTTTGATGATAAAGCATTATTAGCTGAAGGCATGACAATCTTAACAGCTTCTTCAGAAGAACAATATGCAACAGAAATCGATGGGTCAGGAGTTTTTACAACTTTATTGGTTGATGCACTTAATGGTGGCGCAGCAAATCTAGTAGGACAAATAACACCTGGTAGTGTATATGCACACATAGATCAATCTTTAGGCGAATGGGATCAACGTCCAATTTTTAAAACAAATGTTCAATATTTCATAAGCCTAAAAAATGTAAAACCTACTATTTCTTTGAAGAATTTAAAACGTATAGTGAAATTATTTAAAACTAAAACGGCTGAATTTCAACTTGACCCAAGTTATGAACATACTTCCAAGAGTATGATTCCAAAACATTCAAAAAAGTTTCATGTGTTGCAACGTTACAATAGAGTCAATTTGGTCGTTCCCGTAAATGCGATTCATATGTATGATGCAGCTATGGAATCAAAATCATGCAAATTAACGGCACTTGGTCAGCACTATTGGAATTTAGTAAATAAAGGAAGCATTTAAATTATGGCAGAAAAATACAAACACGACGTTGCAATTTCTTTTGCTAGAGCAGATAGAAACATAGCCTTAAGTATCTATTTAGCTTTGAAACTAAAAGCACCAGAAATGATTCGATACTATTACCCTGAACGTCAAGAAGTAATGCTTGGAAGAAAACTCAAAGACGAACTGCAAGAAATTTACAGGCATGATTCGAAGTGTGTAGTTATTGTAGTTTCTAAAAATTATATAGATCCAGAAAATGAATTTGTTCAAGCTGAAATAGAAGCATTTATACCTAGGTATATGATGGAAAAATCAGCATATCTCATCCCTATTATGATTGATGAAACACTTATCACTGAAGTTCATAAAGAACTTAAGGGAATTACAAAGTTTCCGTGGGAGTATAATCCAGAACATTTGGCACAGCAAATAAAAGAAATAGTATACGCATACCAAGATTATGAAAATTCTTCTAAAAATAAGTCAACAGACGATAATGACAATGAAACTTTAACAGTAAAAGGGAATACTTTTAAAGGAGATGCCATGTTTGGTAACAACAATACGATAAATAAAAATAACTCAAAATAAGCTGTTAATATGTCAAATAATGGAGATAAAGATCCTCAAGGTCAAGCAGAAGATTCAAATCCTGAAACTGGAAAAGAAGAAGGTGAAAAGGGAAAAATTAAAATTAACAATCCAGAAAAAGTGGATGATGGAACATCTAGTTCAGATGCAGAAGTTTCTGAAAAAGACGAACCAGTAGCAAAAGAACCTTCAAGAACGGAACCTAATCCGGATGAACTTGATGATGAGCCAAAGAAAGAAGAAAAAATTGAAATTAATGACAATACTTTTGAGCAGGATGCCATATTCGGGGATCACAATACCATAAATAAAAATTCCTATAATTATGCGCAAGAACGGAATGGACTGCCAACACAGTTGGATCCTATTGATACGGATAAAATAAAATTTGGAGTTCAAGACCTAAGTAAAGAAAGTATCAATTCTTTACATGAAAATAGTTTTCTGATTGTTAACTGTGCGCATGAAGAAATTGCCAATAGTTTGAAACATGCGATTGCTCAGGATAAAATTTTTGATACATACAAAAAACAAGAAGTTTCATTCGATACGTATGAAAGTTCTGATATTATTCATCTCATTGAAGATTGCCGACGCAAATCACTTGTAAAAAAAGCAGATAAATTATTACTATTCATTTATGATAGTCGTAATAATAAAAACCCAGCACTTTTGAATTCATTGCGTAAAAAAAGTCGTAGAGGTAAAGATGATATAGTGAAAAGATTAAGTCTTGATTTTTTTATTATCTATTTGACTTATCATGAAAATCAAAATTACCTCATACAATCTCCCTTTGACTTTTACATCATTGATGCTTTTGAAGTTTACATGCGAAAATATAAAATCTCAGAAGACCAAGCTTGTATTATAAGAAATGATCAAAAAGATGATTATTGGAGCAGTGGCGATAAAAACTTACTAAAGGATTTAGATAAAATTATTGAAGAGTCTAATTTCAATACAATTATCAGAAATAAGAAAAATGAAGTTAGAACTAGCTTTAAAGAAATATTCAAAAATAAAAAAGAGCCCATTAGCAAATACGTATTATTTGTTGCAACTATATTTCCTGAACTACCACCTGATCTTTTTAATAGGTATGTTACTATTCTAATAAAAGACAAGAAAAAAATACGAGTAAATGATAAAAAGATATCTCTTTTGTCTATTTGGGAAGAAGATACTGATTCAATATTAGATGATTGTGGATTAGAGACTTACTATGTAAATAACCAGAGTTTTGTCGATTTTAAAAATACAAATGAAGCGGATGCATGTAAAAATACATTATTCAAAAAATTTACACTTTTTGCAGATCAACAAGCTCGTACATTTATTGAAAAGCAAGAGTTGTTCTCAACTAAAATCTCTTTTCAATTACATAATAGAATACATCCAGTAATAGCAAAACTGAATATTTATTTCAAAAACTATTACGGAGAAGAAATATTAAAAATTTGGTTATTAAAGCTAGAAAATCAAAGAAAAAATATAGCTAAGTATCTGAGTTTGGAATACAACACTGAAACAGATATCAAAATTTTAGATGAAAGGATAGATAAACTCGAAAAGAATAAGAACATCGAAGATCAAGAGGGTTATCTAAGAAAGATGAAAGAAATTGATCCAATTAATTTCAACCAACAATATGACTCAAAACTAAAAAAAGCACAATATATAAAGTTTCTCTTCTATAAAGAAGAAAGCTTACCTGAGAATACTTCAATAAAATCAATTTTAGATGAACTTTATGAACTAAGAATAGTATGTATAGATAAATTAAATACAATATGCGCAGACTTGTATAATGCAAGTGAAATACTGAAAGATAACACCTATTTATTCGTTGATCTATTAGCAATAATACATGAAAATGATGAGTCTAAAGAGTTGATAAATAAATTTTTCATTGACAGATTTTTCGAAGTTAATAAACACTATATAATTCTTAATATATTAACCAAATTTCAAATTAAAAATGAAGTTTTTAATTCCTTAGAATTCTATAAAATCTCGTTACAACATAAAACTCACAAAGTTAATGATTATGCAATTGATGAGTTCATAAGTTTACTCTTAAAAGATCCTTTAAATTTTTATAAATATATCTCAGGTATAAGAAATTGGTTTCCCGAAATAACTACTTCATTAGAAGATTACACAAGGTTAGAAAAAAATATATTGACTGCGTACTTACTAATTATAACTAGGCAGAAAAAAAATGATAAATATCATTCACTGAATAGTCAAGTGATTAAGAGTGATGTCTACAAAGCCTTATTTGAAAATTTAGAAGAGTCAGGAAATATTTTAGAATTTATTATTGAGAATTTATTTAATGCAGCCATTTTATTTGAGGACAAAGAAAATACATTTAGATCTAGGATAATTCAATATCAATTAGCTTCTATTATGTCTTATTGGTATAGTCTTTTATGTCGTATTGAAGAATCTGAGATTCCAGATACTCGGATAAAAGAAAAAAAAGAAATACTTATTTCTATACTTTTAAAAGTATTGTCGAAAGAGCAGTTAAAAAAGCTTTTACTAAATCTTAGAGAAATTCGTCTAAATCAAAATAAAACTGCCTCCAAAATCAGAGATATAAAAGAAAAAAAGAAGCTCAAAAAGAAACGAGGTTATCTCATTGAACTTATAAACCAGCTAAAAAACTAATTATGTCTAAAAAATTTACGGTACGACCAAAAAAGTTTGTTATGGAATCAGGACAATCTAATATAGATCCAAATATTTTTGAAAAAATTATACGAACAGTTTCTTCTAATGATATAGAGATTGATGAAAACTACGAAAGATTAATTATCGTAAATGATAAAACAGGCGAGCCGTTTTATCAAAAAAACTTTACTGTAAAGGTAGGCTCGTTTCTAGGAAAAAAGTATAGTTATCATATTATAAACTTTATAGAATTTTCGAAGGTTGAAAACTTACTGTGTGAAATAAGTGATCCACGAGAAGGAACTACAATAAAATTAAAATTGTCTTTTGAGTTAAGTTGTATCAAAGGAAAGGGCATAAAGGTGATTCAATTCTTAAAAAAGAATAAAAATGCTTCAGAAGCTATTCATAAAATAATAACCAGTTGGATTCGCAACTTTATTGAAGCGCATCCGAATTTTACAAATGACTTTTTTCGATTAGAAGAAGAACTTAGAACAACAATCATATACCAAGCAGAGCGAAAAGGATTCCGAATTAGAGGAATAAGTTTTGCGCCCATAGGAAACCGTAATAAAGGCCCGCTTCAACATATAACAATAGTACACGCAACTAAGTGTCAAATATTTGATGACCACATTGAAGTGCGTAATAAAATTGTTGTAAATCTTATAAATGTGAGAGCATATTCGTGGAAAAACATTGACGATCCTGAAACTTGGATCAAGCAAAAAGCTGATGCTATCATTCAAAATGAACTCATTGACAAATCTTTCAAAGATATCGTAGATGAATTCAAATCTGGATACAGGCGAAATATTAGCTCAAAACTTGATGAAGCGGTAAGAGAAATTGGGTATTCTATTCAACATATAATTTCTATTCCGAGCGAAGAAATTGCTGATTTTTTAGACGGTTTTGTTTTCAATTTAGGAGATCAAGACACATTTGAAACTTCGGAGGCTGAAATAAAAATCAAACTTAGTGTTACAATAGAAGGAAAAGGAACGAAACTAAATGGCATTGATAAAAAGTATATAAAACCCAGAAAGTCGATTATTGACGATGTGCAAAAAATGACGCTCGAAATAGTTAGAAAAGAATTAAGAAATGTAGATCCTGCAAAATATTACAAAGAGTTTAATGATGTTAGTAACTCGTTAAAGGCAACGATAAAAAAGCAATTAATATATGTGTTCAAATTAGATCAAACTGACCTTAAAGTTTCTATTAGTTTTTTAAATACGGATCTCAAAGAACGCTTTGATAAGCTTTATGCAGAACGTGGTATTGTTAAAATTGAAAGTAAAACTAAAAATACACATTACGAAATTAAATACGGTGTCCAAGTTGTAAATGATTGGCACGTATTTCATAAAAACCACATCAAATATTTTGGTAAAACAATAGAAGAATATAAAGATATTAGTGATCATATAAAAAATGAAATTGAACTTGAAGTAAAACGAGTTGCAGGATTTCTAATAGAAGCAGCTGAAACGAGAAAACTAGATTATGAAATCGGACTTCTATTTGAGAATACACAACACATAATTACTGAAGAATTTGGATTGCAATTAAAAGCGCCTCGTCTAAAAAGAGTATCTCATAGTGATCTTAATGACAATGATGTATACGCAATGGCATTTTTAGAACAGCGAGAACAAATTAAAGAAGAATTGAAACTCGCTTTAATGGAAGATGATGATGATTTGGTTGATGAATTAACTAAAAAACTGAAAAAGTCAAGTGATCGATTAAAAGGAATATCAAATACTGATTCAAAATTAATAATCACAGCTTCTGATACCAAAAAAATAGGCAATAATGGAGAGGAATAAAACTTTAGGAATTACTCCAAAACTAAACTTAGTAAAAGGATTAAATAAAAGGTCATCATTACTAAAGGGAAATATGATGTTATATCAAAATAGTGTAATGAACATAAAACAACTCAATTTTCTGCCATTTCAAAACTTAAAGAAAAACTCTTATCTGTATGGCTCACTTCTAAAGCTGGAAGATATATTCAAAGGCAACATCACTATTATTAGTATTAAAAAGCCAGTTACCTATTTGCGTCACAATATCATTATAAAACCCATTATAAATCTAACTAATAAGGTATGAGAAAACTACTACTCTTTCTTTCAAAAACAGATACTGATATTTATGAAAAGTGTCCTAAAAGTGCAAAAGATACACAATTAGGATTTGGCTTATTTGTATTATTAACAGGTATTTTGGCCTTTTGTTCAGGCACATATGCAATTTTAAACATGTTTACAGAATTCGACTGGAAGACCGAAACAGTCAGATTTAATAACTTAGGGTTTATAGTCGCACCATTATTGGGAACTTTTTATGCATTGATGATTATTGCCATAGACCGTGAAGTAGTTGCTGCAAAAAGTAAAGCAACCGCAGTTTCAAGATTGTGTTTGGCAATTGTAATAGGTGTTATTGTTGCTATTCCTATTGAGTTAAAACTTTTGGAAGGACGAATAGAGAAGCAACTCATTCAAAACTACAAATCTGAAAACCTTCAAGAAACCAGTAAGAAAGAAACGGCGATAAACAAATTAGACGAGAAAAGAAGCTTGTTAGAACAAAAGATAGAAACATCTCAAAAAGAAGTAGAATCCTGGTCAAAACTGATGACAGAGGAATTAGCTGGAGGTGGAATTAGCGGTAAGAAAGGAGAAGGTAAAGTGTATCGAGATGCTAAGCGTAATATGGAGTTACACATTACAGCGGTTAAAAGTGCACAGACTCAATTAGATAATTTCTTAAAGTATGATTATACCAAAGGTAGAGATTTAGCAGGGAAAAATTACGAACAACAACAAGTAGGGCAGCAGTTTGATCTCCTTTCAAAATTTCAAGCACTGCATCAAATAGTTGAAGAAGATGAAACTGGAAGCACTTGGTGGATGAGTTGGGGAATTCGTATTCTTTTTGTTCTATTCGAAATCATACCAAGTTTGATAAAAATTATGACATCGCCTACAGAATACGATGCGCTTATAGAAGCTAGAAGACGGATGAATATTCAATTGACAAACGCACGCGCAAATGAAGCTTTAGATAATTTAGAAACGGACATTGATCTTATACTTAAAAATAAAGGTCATGTACCACTTCCGTACATGAAAGAAATAGAAAATAGAATTATGACATAGTATATTCTAGTAAGAAGTTAGGAGAAATAAATCAATACAAATAATTAAAAATATCGTTCACTTAAAAAATATATTTGAATAACTAAAAATTTAAACAATTGGGTTTTCTATCGGACATCTGGCAAAAAATTGAAGAACTATTTATTTCTAATAAGTCTTCAACTTCTAGTAAGTACACATCAACAGAAAGTGATAAAAAGTTTATCATAAATAATAATTTAGGATTTAAAATAGTAAGTGCTAGTCGTCCTAGGAGTTGTGAACAATGTAATTCAAAAAAAACTATCACAAAATCAAATAACAAGTGGAATTGTTCAATAGAAAGAGGTGGTTGTGGGTATTCATGGTAAAAAAATAAATATGAAAAAATTCAACATAAAAAGCTCAGTCAATATTGAAGAAAATCCAACAGATAGACAAGAACGGATATCATGGTGGAGTCAGGAAAAATTGAAAAAAGCAAAAGTAATGGTTGTTGGTGCAGGAGCCATAGGAAATGAGACTTTAAAAAATTTAGCATTGCTAGGAATCGGAAATATTTTCATAGTTGATTTTGATATCATATCAACATCTAATCTCAGTAGAACAGTATTGTTCAGAAAAGATGACGTAGGGAGAAAAAAAGCCGAAGTAGCAGCAAAACGTATTAAAGAGTTAGCATTTTATGACGATATCAATGTAGATTGGTTTCACGGTGATTTAGTATGGGAGATTGGTACGGGAATTTATGAAGAAATGGATTTAGTTTTAGGTTGTTTGGATAATGTTGAAGCGCGAATGTCTATAAATAAACAATGCTGGTTAGCAAAAACACCATGGATTGATAGCGGAATGTATGAGTTGGGAATGCGAGTGGAATTTTATAATCCTCCTCAAGAACCTTGTTACCAATGCAATCTAACTCCACAACAAATGCAAAATGCTAATAAGCGTTATTCATGCGATCAAGCAAAACTCAAAGCATTTGATGAAGAAAAAATGCCTACGACACAAATAACTTCTGCCATTGTATCGGGAATTCAAGTACAAGAAGCAATTAAATTTCTGTGTGGGGAAAAAGTCGCAATCGGTAAAAAAATATATTTTCAAGGGAAAAATAATGATTTTGATATTTTTTCAAAACAAGCAAATCCACTCTGTGATGCACATGCTAGCTATCCCAAAGTAGTTACGATTCCTTTTGATGTTCATTCAAAATTAAAAGATTTATTAACCTTTATATCTCAAGATATGTATGCTGGTAAACATGCTTCACTAGATTTCAGAGGCGATCGTGCTTTTATAAAAGCTGTTTCATGTAGAACCTGTTTTTCTGAAATCAGCTTTATGCGACCAACTTTTAGAATAAATGCAGACGAATTTATTTGTGAAAATTGTAAAACAAAAGGAAAATCGTATGCATCAACTAACACTAATTTAGAAACAAAAAAAATTACGCAAGAAGTATTTAATTTAGAAAATACAAATCAAAAGTTATTGAATTTCACATTGCATGAATTGGGAGTTCCTTATATGCATATCATAGCTATTATAAATCATAAGGGTAAATATTCCTATTTCAAACTAATAGATAAAACAATTTTAAAAACAATCAAATAAAACTAAAAATTATGGCAGACGTAACTGTAAATTTTAAGCATCCAACAGATGGAAGAGTCATTAGTGTAACATTAGATGATAGCATGACTGGACAAGAAGTAATAGGCGAATTAATTGCAAATGAATTTGTTCCGGCAAGTAGTGAAGGATACAATATTGCTATTAAAGGAGGAAGGCAATTAACGAATGGTAAAACTTTATTAGAAAATGAAGTAAAGGATAATGATACTATACGAGTAATTCCAGCAACAGATGCTGGTAATATAACATTTTAAAGATATAAATATGACTCCTCAGGAAATAAGAAATATGAGATTAAAAAATGACTACCGTGAAATGGTCAATATAAAGGGAGATATTATCTCATGGGAAGCTATCAAAGGTATTCCTCCCTATGTGGAGGAATACAGAGTTACACTTAATATTAAAGGGATTATAGGTGAAGGACCTAAATACAGAGAAGTTCATACCGTGAATGTGAAAATACCGTCAAATTATCCAAAAGCAGCTCCCGATGTTAGAATGGAAACAACTCCGTTTGTTTATCACCCAAATTGGTATGAAGATGGAAAATGGTGTTTTGGAACGTGGATGATGTCCGAAGGGTTAGGCCATCATGTTGTCAGAATGGCAAGAACACTTCAATATGATTTAGACATTACAAACGAAGATAGTCCAGCAAATGAAGATGCAAATACTTGGTTTATGGCCAATAAAAAGCGAAATATTTTTCCATGTGATAATAAATTATTGCCTGATCCAACAAAAGAAAAAATGAGTATTTCCATGCGACCAAAGAAAAAGTTTGATATAAACTAATTATGGAAAAAAGGTTTAAAATTAATTCAATAATTACTGAATACAAACTTGAAAATTTTGATGACAGCATTTATAGTGAAGAACTTGAAAAGGTTGCTTCAAACATTCAAGAAGTAATAGTACCAAACAAAATAGTTATATCAACTGAAGCTACGAAAATAATTTTTGACCATATAGATTGGAGTAAAGACACACATCAAAATTCTGTAGAGCAAGGAGGATTATTAATTGGACATTCTTATATGGATGAAAACAATAAAATAATAGTTGGATATGTTGAAAAAGCTATTCCCGCATTAATGGCGAAAGGGTCTATGACATACTTAGAATTAAATCATGACGTATGGAAATCAATGATGGATACTTTGGATGAAATTAATGAAAACGCTAAAAATCGAGAGTTACAAATCATTGGTTGGTATCATACGCACCCAGGAAGATTATCAGTTTATATTTCAGGAACAGATTTAAATACACAGCAAAAAATGTTTGCTAATGATTGGCAATTTGCGATTGTTCTCAATCCTCAAAAACAAATATGGCGAGCTTTCAATGGAACAGATGCCAAAGAATGTAAAGGGTATATTTTAAAATAATAAGTACTAATATGGATGAAGTAGAAAAAAGTATATCAGAAGTAAAATTGTTCTTCGATCTACATGATCGTATCAACTATTTAGAAGAACGAAAATATAAGAACAAATATATTATTGACTTCGAAATCGACATTAAGAGTTATATATCTGAAAATGAATTGGAAGATCATTTTGCTTTCGAATTGGAAATATCACATACGAAAGCTAAAGTTAGTTATGAAATCTTTGTGAAAAAAGGACCAAACATTCCATTTCATCCACATTTTAAAACTAACAATATTCCATTGGTGAATCAAAGAGTTCAGTGGGTTGATTATAAAGGAGAGAAAGGAACGATTGTAGCGTATGTTAAAAGAATGATTTTATCTTTAGCATACAACAGAGATTTCATAAAGTCAGAAAAAGGTGTAAATAAAAAAGCGCTCAATTGGTACTTGAAAGGTTTTCAATCTGGAAACTCAGAATTCCCGACAGATAATTTTTTAAATAATCCGAATCAAGTAGCAAATCTGGTTCATAAAAGAGATCAGAAAAAGTTTGTTTTAGATTCTAAAAATGAGCAAGAACTAGTTTCTGGCAAAAAAATTAAGATTAAGAAAAAATTTGATATCGTTGAAGATGAAAGTTTCAAACTAGGAAAAAGAACGCTAGAACACTATAATTTTAATATTGATGAAGATATAATTTCTCAAAATGAACATTTAAAATCTGACTCACATTTTTATATTACCCAAAAAGCTAGAGAGCAAATATGGAATCACATAAGTTGGGGAAATCACAACACCAAAAATAACAAAATTGAACAAGGAGGAATTTTATTAGGACAAGTGTTTTTTGATGAAGAACGAGAAGTTCAATTTGGTATTGTTGAAGAAGTAGTTGTTGGGAGAAACACAAATGGAAGTTCTGTTTATTTGGAAATGTCGCATGAAACTTGGTCTCAAATGCTGATTGATGCCGATAAAATAATTGATGATCAAGAAAAAGGAACAATTCAAATTATCGGATGGTATCACACACACCCAAATGGATTGGATGTATTTATGTCAGGAACTGACATGAATACACAACAGCGTTTTTTTAATCAAGATTGGCATTATGCCATTGTTATAAATCCTCACAAGCAAATATGGAAAGCTTTTGTTGGTAAAGAGGCGCTGGAATGTAAAGGTTTTATTTTGAAAGATGATAAACTAAATATTCCTGCCTCAGCTATCCAGATAACAAAGAATAATTCAAAAAAAAAAGACTTGATAATATTGATACTAACAGTTCTTCTGATGGTTACGACGTTGTATGGTATTTTTCAAATGATTCAAAACGGGAAAGTGATGAAGAATAGGGAAAGTTCAAATAAAGAATTAAATCAAGAAAATACTGGAACATCAGTTTTTAAATGCGCATATCATCTTGAAGAATTTCAAAATAATAAAACTGATTCTCTTAAATTAGAATCTAATATTATCAATCAAGAAAGTACACCTATAGACTTTTTGGAAAAAAATGAGTAATTCAATAATTATTAATAGATCAAAACACCCTTCAATATTGGCGGATCATCGCATGGATCCGGTGACTAAAAAACTATTGAAAGTCGGGGATGAAGTATGTGTATGTGCCAAATGTAAAACGGTATATTTAAAATCGGTATGGATTAATTCTCAAAGGAAAAGTTGTTGCGGACAAAACGTAACACTATCGTATATTCCAAATAAAGAATACGGAAAATCTGAGTCAATACCAATAATTACTAAAAGTTATCAAAATCATTTCATACTATTCTTATTAGCAACAATTGTATTTGCAGCTCTTTTTGGATATTGGCATTATTTGTATGAGAAAACACAAGATAGATACTCTTCTATTTATTCTAAAAATGCTAAATTAAACAATGAATTAAATATTAAGATACTTAGTCTAACTAATGATGTATCCTTACTTGAAAAAGAAAAACTAGAATTAGAACAAAAGTTAAATTCATCCTCTCGAAAATTAAGTTCATCTTCTCAAAGATTGAATTCATCTTCTCAAAAATTAGAGCAATTATCTGTTAAAGTGGAAAACGCGAATGATGTTTTATCATCGACAATTTTTATATTAGGTGTTAAATATGAGGAAATTGAAAACTATTCTATAGACTATGGAAAGTATCAAGCGAAAATATATTTTACTGTAAATCAACCAATTTATTTTAAGTCTGCCAAGATTGAAGCTAAAGGGGAAGGTTATATTAACGCATTTATTTACGATGCTAATAATAATTTGGTTTGCCAAGTATATAAAAATTCTGTGAAAGATGGTTCAAATACATTAAATTTTAATTACTCAATTGCAGAAGGGTCATATTATATGACACATCAGGGGAATGTTGATTTAACGTTTATCAGTGATTTTGATGAATACCCTATTTCTGATAATGTTATTTCTATTAAAGGAACAGATTTTGGAGATACACATTATATGTATTTCTATCAATGGGAATATCAAATTAAACTATTGTAAAATTAAGCCTTAATTATTACAATATCTAGAATTCGAAATCAGATACTCTATATATTAAAAAAATAATATTCATCTAAATTCAGTTTATCAATACGAATCAATATCCTGTAAAACTTCAAGAATATACAATTTTAGACTCTTTGGAAAAAAATGAGCAATTCAATAATTATTAATAGGGCAAAACATCCTTCAATATTAGCGGATCATCGTGTAGATCCTGTAACCAGGAATCTATTGAAAGTTGGAGATGAAGTATGTGTATGTGCCAAATGCAAAACGATATATTTAAAATCGGTATGGATTAATTCTAAAAAAAGTACGTGTTGTAACCAAAAAGGTACACTATCATATATTCCAAATACAGAATATGGAAAGCCAGAAATTACACCAATAATTACTAAAAGTTATCAAAATCATTGCATAATATTCTTATTAGCAACAATTGTATTTGCAAATCTTTTTGGATATTGGTATTATTTGTATGAGAAAGAACAAATTCATAAAATAGGGTTATATGATACAATTGAAAGCTTAGATACAGAAAATTATGAACTAAAACAAGGAACTCAAAAATTAAAAGATCAGTATTCTGAAAATTTAAAAACTGCAAGACAAGCTTCGGTAAAATTAGAATCAGAAATTGTAACACTCAGAAATAAAATTAATTCTCAGCAAAACATTTCTATTTTAGGTATTTATTTTAAGCCAGATAGTGGTAGTTACGGAGATAAAATATACACAAGTGTTAAGTATATCCGCCCAAAAATCACTTATGTATCTTCCCTTCCAATGTCAAGAGAAATGGAATTTAAAATTAAAATATTTGATTCAAATAAAATTTTAAAAAAGGGAAAGTTATCGCCAGAAGGATATACATATTCACAAACTTCAAAAATTGAATCAAGTAGTAGTAATTTTAAGGACTTAATTTTAAATGGATGGGGAAATAGAAGAGGTTATAGTTATAAAAAAGGAGTACATACATACGAACTATGGCACGATGAAAAAAAAATACATTTTTCATATTTTACTGTAAACTAATATAATTGATGATAATATTCTAACCAAAAAAACATAAGATACATTAGTATAGAGCGTGACATTTTTTGAGATTAAACAACCTCAACCCGTAGCAATAGCGGGCGATGGAACGGAAATCATAGATAACGAATTACTACTCAGTAGAGAATATTTATATATTTTCAAAAAATTTAGGAAACCTGTAGAAACATCATTTTCTCAGCTTTATGATCAGTTTATTATTAGAAGAAATACTTAAAATAATTTGATGAGTTTAAGAATCGAGTTCTATCAAAGATTACGGCTTCAATATATCAGCAGATTTGAATCGCAATGAAATATTAATATATTGAGTTACACACTTAGTATCCGTTTAATGTTTTTATGATAAATAGGTTTTGCAATAACCATTCTTTCTATAGTTTTATGAAAAATAGTTTCTTTAAATTGAGAACGATTAATTCTAAAACAAAACTCATCAAAGTAAGCTTGGACATGCCATTTACTAACATGAGTTGGGATGGCTCTTAACCAAGATTTCAATTGCATGATTACAATATGCAATTCCTTAAAATTCTTACCATTGTTACTAAATTTTTGTTCAATTTTATAATCCTTTTTTAAAGGTGAATATCCTCTCCATTTATCGGTCACTATTTGTGCCGTTGTACTTATGTGTTCTTCAAATATTGGTGTTAAAGATTTGGCTGAGTAATCATCAATAGACCTTACATATACTCGCTTAATTTGATGTTTCTTGCTCAGTTCTACTGCTATTACTGCCTTTTTCTTTTTAGAATCATAGCTTCTACCTTGTTTACCTTCTTCTTTTCCACCTACCGTAAATTCATCTACATGAACTAATTCTGATAAAGGATATTGTTGGCTACTCTTCATTGTTTTTCTAACTTTTTGCATAAAAAACCAAGCGGTACCTTGTCGAATATTGAAGCGCTTACCCATCTGAATACTTGATACACTTTTACTACTTGTACTCATTTCAAATACTACACAAAATGCTTTTTGTAATCCAAACTTCACCTTATGAAATAACGTATTTGCTGTAGCACTTTCCACATGATTACAACTATAACAATGATACCTATATCCAGATTTTTCACAACCTTTTGTATGACCACATTTCATACATTTAAAACCATCTTGCCATTTTATTTTAGCCAAATAAGCCTTACAGGCTTCATCATCTGGCAATTCTTTTATAAAGCTCAGTATATTTTGTCCTTTAAATGCTTCCATAAACTCCGTTTTTATTGATAACAAGATACGGAAGTTAAATGACTAACTCAATAATTTAATATACAGTAGGTTGGTTATTATTTACTTCAGATAGAAATTAACAATACTAAATGTTAAATAATAATAAAAACCCTCATAATCGATTGATTATAAGGGTTTTTGTGGAGTCGGAGAGAAGGAGTTCGAACTTTTTGGAGGAGGATTTGGAGTTGATTGTTAATTCGTTAGTGCCTTGTCATTAATAGAATCCACCTTCAAAACAATCTGAATTCAGAGTGTTTTAATAATTTCCATTTTTATAAATTAACTAAATGAAAAACCTTTCCTAAAAACCATTTTAAAATATACCCATTATAAGGTATAAAATATTAGTTTTTAATTCATTAAATTTATGTGCTTGAATATTGAAAATCAAGTCTATATAGATTTTATGCTAAAATTTTAAAAATGAAGAACACTTTAAATTTTAAAAATAACTTAACACTAATACTCTTATTGATTTCATTGTCTCTTTTTGCTCAAAAAAATGATAAATACTATTTGACGATTGGAGCTAGAGATCTTTCAAGTGGGATATCTGGAATAAGTCTGGGTCATATTTTCATTGGCTATGAAATGAAAAGTAATAAAGTATTCAAAGCTCCTCAATATAGAGGTTTTGCTCCTAAGGAAGGTATTAAGTATGGAACTCCACAATGGTTAAGTGGAAAAATAGTTCAAGGTGAACTTATGAGTGAAGATCCTGAAGATGTCAAAGCTTCTTTTAAAATTGAAATTAATAAATCTCAATATGATAAAATAAAAGATGTTGTTTTTAGCTGGGAAAATAGTACAATGCAATATGGCATTAATAAAAATGATTGTATATCATTTGTTCTCGTAGTATTACAAAAAATAAATCTTCAAATTCCAATTAGAGAATCAGATTCTACCCCTTACTATATTTATAAAGCAATTGAAAAGTTGAATAATTAATAATTGAATTGAGCATTTATGAAGATTATTGAAATTTTAAAACGAAATGTTAGATTGATAAAAAAAGTATCACTTAGTTTATTAATTGGTTGGTTTATTTATGGGGCTCTGGTTTGGGCTTCATTTGAAAATTTAGAATCCGCTATTGAAGAAGCAACATTTAAAGAATATTTATTTGATGGAGACCCTGCTTTAAAAGGTGTTTTATTGACAGGCAATAATCAAAATGATTATTTTAACTCTGTTTCTGAAATGAAACTCACTTGGAGAATTCTGCAGAACATTGGGGTTTTATCAAAAGATAAATCATTTGCTAATTTCGAAAATGATAATGTTTTTAAAAAGGCATCCTCAACAATTTGTTCGGTTTTTAATGATAAAAATCAAGATAGTGGAATAACTACTCTGCTTGAGCTTAATAAAGATTTTGGAAATACTCCTGCAAATCCATTATTGAAAAATAATGACAATGAAGTAAAGAAAGCTTTAATTAAAAGTTTAGCTAGAAGCCCTGGTTCCTTCGAAAAGTACGTTCAGCTTCTAGAAGACGCTCGCAAAGACGTTAATAATGATGCTAAGCTGAACCCAACAAATATTTTCATTTACTCTTTTCCAAAAGATTTATTTCCCTCTTTGTGGGGGCGAAACACCTCGTTAGAAGAGACTACTTCAATTATGTTTAATCATACCGATATTAAGAATAAATACGAATCCATTTCTGATGGTAAAAGTCTAGAGCAATATCAGCAAATTAAGGATTTCTACTCAAAATTATTAATTGCTATTAGCAATGATTCTAATGTGTCTAAAGCAAGAGATTGGGTAATGGTCTTTAATGGTATTATGCAATTGATTATGATAATCGTATTTACATTTTGCTTAAATATCATTTTGACTTACAAACCAGAAAATAATAGCAAATATAAGTATGCTTTGATTTACTCTTGGGGAGAAGACTCTCTTCCTATTTTTGGTTTTATTGGTACTATTCTAGGATTAATGAAGGCATTGGGTGATGCATATAAAATACCTCTAGCAAATGGTAGCGTTAATGCTGCCTTATCTATATCTGATATAACAAATGCATTAAGCATTGCTTTTACAACTACACTTATGGCATTTGTTCTAGGTATGATTTTGAGTTTATTCAAAATGTTTAATCCATTTCTTATAAAGAATACAAAACTGCTCAAAGATGAATGAAAGTGCTAAAATAGGGTTTCAGGATCTTCTTTTTAATTCAGCTGTTGCTTGTATTCTACTTTTTATAATTTTCTCATTAAAAGTCGGAGGAAAATCTCTAGCAAACTCTGATGTTGATGAAATTGGGATTAACAGTAGTGCGGGTAATGATATTAATCTTCCTATTCCCTCCGAAAAGATTAAAGGAAAAATGACATCCATAAAGATTGTTGAAATAGCGGAACTATCAACGAAAGAATTAAATAATTACAAAGAAAAATTCAGAAAAAATAATCAGGGCTTCGAATGGACGAACATAGATGATAAAAAAGATCAGAGAGTAATATTTTTTAAAAATAAAATTCAATTCCTAGGATATCACATCAATGATCAGAATAATATAGAATTCAAATTAACAGATCCAGTATTCCAAAATGGAGTTATTAGAACCGCAATTATTGAAGCATCTTCATTATTAACCAACAAAAAAGATAAATTCAATGGATATAAAGCGTACAACGAGAATTTCACTTGTACTAGTGAAAGTATAAGAGTAGAATTCAATATTAAAGATCAAAATGAACTTGTAACAAAAAAACCTTTTATTGATTGTAAATGAGCAATACTAAAACTTTAAGGATTGGTTTTCTAGATATGCTAACAGCTTTTCTATGTTCTTCTGCTGTATTAATGGTAATTATAGCATATAGTCAAGATAAAAGTTCTAAAGGTCAGGCATATCCTAGAAACTTCTTTGAATATACTATAGAAGTGAGCGCTCAGAATATTCAAATATTAAATGGTGCTGAATTGAAGTTTTATATTAACAATTCAAACGCTGTGATATATACAAAGAATGATGGACAAGGGATTGTAAGAAGTAAAGAAACTGGATTAATCGAATTTGAAACAGAACCTAATTACAGTGTTTATGTTTTAGGTCCTCAGAAAGTTTTTGAAAATAATTTAATTGATACTTATACGATTTATGTTCCTACTCATGGAGAATCACTTAATGATTATACAGTGGGTGTTTTGTATTATAATACCAATAAATTAGGTTTAAATAATTATTCAAATAGTAAAGAGGAATTGACGAAAGAAATAGATGTTAATTCCATTTCAATAACCCATAAGCTAAAGACATTAGATATTGATAACAAAATATCCAGTAAAATAAATATTCTAAAAATTGGAGAGCATAGTCAAAGGCGACTTAAAGACATAATCGATGAAAAGTAATATTCTCTTATTAATTATTTTTTTCATTTTCCCTATCAATCAAAATTTGGGAGTTAAAAACCTGCAATCAAAAGAGGCACTATTAGAGTTTAAACCAATTACAAATATTAAAGAATTTCAAGCTTTATATCTTTTTCAGGAACGCTTAAAGTATTCTCTAGTTAACTTGGATAGTAGTTTAAGTAATGAAAAGGATAATTTCACTAATCAAACAGACCCAATTTTCAATACATTACTGAATGAAATTAACAGTACTTCACTTGTTCAATATGTGGTAAGTTCATTAGATGGTCTTCATTCAAACTGGAAAGCCTCAAAAAAAATGTTTTTAAATGGAGATGTAAAACTAGCAAAATATTTAACATCAAAAGATGGTATAAGAAAAAATTATGAGGAAGACTTAAAAATTTTAAATGAGCAATCTGGAAAAGAAATAAAAAATATAGGTGGAGAGTATAATATAGTATTATTAGTTCTACATGAAATTCATTCAGAAATCCCTTCTTTAATGGATAACTGGAAATTCAATTCAGATTCTGATAATATTGAATTATTCTGTAAAGCTTACGTTAAAATCAAAAGCTTAAATAGGCTTATCAAATTATTTGAAGAGGTTTCAGAGTCAAAACTTCTTTTAAAATTTAATATTCCTTACCCTGAAAATTTAAAAGAACTATTAGTAGAAAACAGAAGGTTAAAAGAATGTCTCAGATCTAAGGGTAAAACAGACTGTAATAATGTAATTAAGCAATTAAAAGAAAATCAAAATAAGATAGAGGGAATAATAAATAAATTTAGCAGAGAATTAATCAATAAAAACGCTAGTGAACATGGGACTTATTTAGACTCTATTAATCTAAAGTTTAACAAGCAATTAAAAAAAGGAATTAATTTTTTTAATCAACCTAAAAAAGGGTTAAGCTCAGAATTTGTTGATATTAAAGATAATAATAACACTGTATGGACAAGAATTCGATTTAGCACACAAATAGCTCCAAACCTTTTAAATTCTAAAGAGTCAATAATAGCCGATGGAATGGTTAGTATAGTATATAAACCAAATATATCTAGTAAGAATAATTCAATAAATAGAAAAATTAATATTTTCTCGGATGCAGAAAAACTACTTAATGAAGTAACTAAAGAAAAAATCAAATTAGTAAATATTGATAATAAACTTACACAAAAACAAAAAAATGATTCAATTAAATCACTTAGAGTCTTATTAAAAAATCAAATAGAAAATAATAAATTTCTTTTAGAAACAGCTCTTCAGAATTTTCAAGTAGAAATACCAACTGGTTTAACTGTAAAGGACATAAAGCTTAAAACAAATAAGAATGGTAATTATAAATTTAAAACTAATCACGGTGGAACAGTTGAATATATTAGTATAAATAAACCTACGATTACTTCAAGTACTATTTGGCCTAAGTTCAATACTGATATCAAAATAGCTCAAGAATTTGTAAATAAACTTCAACTTTCAAAATCCTTAGGTATTACGTTATCAGATGTCAGCCTGGATAGTACCCTGCAAGCCAAATTATTCTTTAAATGGCAACCTCAAGATTTTTTAAAAACCATTTTAAATGATATCGACTCTACTAAAACCATTGTGATAGACATAAATAAAATCAAAGTTGAGGATACTATTGATTTTAAAAAACAATTACAAAAATCAATAGCAAATAGTATAGCTCAAAAAGTAGAAATGCATTTAAAAATATACGAAAAGCCAAGGTCTTCAATTAACAATTACCTTCCAATTGAGGCTATTGAATCAATATCTGTTAGCTCCGATGAAATCGGAGAAGGTATTTCAGGCTCTTTTATCATTAAACCTGTGGGTTACGAGATATTTGTTTCAAAATTTCCTGAGGTAAAAGATGTATACAAAACAAAACTTGAATTTAATACAGGGTTTAAAAATGATAAAGCATTTTTAAAAGTAAATATTGATAAAATTGATATATCGGTTTTTTTAAAGCCTAAAATTGATTCTTTGATTTCTACTACTATAAATAGTTTAGAATTTAAGACAGAGGAGGAACTAAAGAATACTGCCTTAGGGATACAGAATAAAGTGTCGATAACAAATGCGAATGTTGATTTAGTTAAAAAGTACATTAAATTTGATGTATCAATAATTAATATTGGCAACCTTGGCACGGCTATTATCAATCAAGAAGGTTTAGACATTAAACTAAATAAAAAGTATTTAGAGTCATATGCTAAAAATTTTCTGTTAGAAGAAATAAGTAAAAATATAGATTGTGAATCTTTAAAGAATTCGTTAGATAGTTTATTTGGTTTACCTATTAAAATAGAGAGTGATTGTGATTTGAAAAACCCAGTAATAGATGCAGTTGTCACTCAGAAAGGGTATGAGCATCTTAAATTTAAGTTTGGTTTAAAAAACAACAAGTTAAAGCTTATAGACTATCCAAAGAAAGAGGTTGAGAAATTATTAATATCCAGAATCAAAAAGATACTGCCTAAAGGAGAGTACTATAAACTTAAAAACCCTAAAATTGAAGATGGAAATTTTATAATAGATTTATGGCTTACCATTCCAACTTTGAAGATAAATGAAAAAGTATCATTAATAAAAATTGATCCATTTTCTGGTAAACCACCCTCAATAGAAGGATTAGAACTCTCTGGAATTATTGAAGACAAACTAAAAGAGGGTATTAACAAAACAAAAGGTTTTTTGCCTTTTGATATTAATTTTGGAGATCAACGAGGTATCAAACTTACTAAACTCGAAGATCTTAAACTAAAAGAAGGAGTAGAACTTCTTTTTTCTGCAGAAGTAAACTTACATAAGAATATTAAATTTAAATGTGAAGTAAGCCTTAAGGAATCAGGAAAATTTATTCCTGAGTTTAAGAATATAAAATATGATGAAAAAATGCTGCTCTCTTTTCTTCCAGATATTAATACAGATAAAATTAATGGAATATTAAAATTTAATCCAATCAGATTTGAAGGAAATATAAAATTCAACATTGATGCATTGCCTATTCCACCTATTAATTTTACCCTTACAAAGGATAAATTTGACTTCACTTTCGATCCCGAAATTGAAATTAAAGGAGCTTTTCAAGCTGGTCCGCTTGTAATTTTAGACCCTACATTTAAATTAGATTTTAAGCAATCTGAAATAAGTACTAATGCCTTTATGACTGTTGGGGTATCTGAATCAGCTAGAGAAACTGCTAAGCTTGTAAAATTATACGGAGAGATAGGTTTCTCATACAAAAACGTAGGAGATTTTAGATCAAACTCTGAGCTTGTTCTTCTAAATTTTATGCCAGTTATGCAAGGTGTTAGCGAAGGAAGTTTAAAGAATTTATACTTTAAAATGGATCAAAGTACTGTTGGGAAAATGCGTGAGATTTTAGAATTTAATGCTAGTGTCGAATTTGATGGAAAAAACAGAATTTTGCGTGCAAATGGGAAAGTTGATTTGCTCAATGTGATTTCTGCTGATGCAAGACTATTATGTAACTATTCAAAGAAAGATTTTTTAGCGTTGGAGTTTGAAGCTAAATGTAATCTTCCAATTGGAGATTTTGGTGTTGAAGGAAAAACTAAAATGAAACCAATAAATCCGCTTTCAGCACTAAATAATGCTGAGTTAGGCTTGAATTTGAAATCTAAATTTGAAATACTAGGTGTAGACTTTAACACTGGAGCTATTATAATGAAAGTAAAACCCAAAAATACTAAAGTAAACATTGAGTTATTAGGAATTAATTTAGGGATAAATATTCCCTCTCCCTATGGTTTAGATGGAGATGATATTAAAGATCTTATCTTAGGTCTCTTGGATTTTGACTTATCGCTAAAAGCCAAAATTGATGCTTCAAAAATTAAATTAGACTTCTCAGGATTAAATATTGGGTTTGATAAGCCCTCTTTAGAAGTAAAGATTAATCTTGATATGAGTGGAGAGGATGATGGAGGTAAAGAAGGTAATGGTGATAATGAAAAAAAAGCGTTTGAGATTACCGAGTTAGATAATGGAGACAATAATGTTAATAATTCTATTCTTAAGATACAGAATTCAAAAGAAAAACAAATAGACTTAAAACATATTCAGACCATTATAGCTAGACAAAAAAAATATAGTGATTGCTGGAAAATAGGACCGTTTAAGATTAAATGCCGAACAAAGTACAGAACTATTAGAGAAGAATTATTTAAAACAAGTAATTGGCTTAGAGTTTATGGAAACAACTTACCTGAAGATTTTGGAAACTATAGCTGTATCTATGACACAAGAACAAGAGTAAGTTCCACTGGATATAAAATAGAAGGATTAACAGCACCTATAAATCAACACATAAATAATATTTTTCAAGTAAGTCGTATAGATAAATTAGTGGATAAAGGGTATAGTGTGATTTACTCAGACAGCTTATTACTAAATAAGCTGTTTCATTATAAAATTAACATTCTATCTTTTTCAAAAAAGGATGTTCCCACAAGTAATAAACTTGAAAGCAATTTTTCATCTTTAGAAACGGAAAAAATTAACCCAAATATTTATAATATTAATATTATTTATAAAAATTCTGATGCTTACGCATTCTTGAGCGTTGACCCAGAAAAACTTAAAAGCTTTGTGAAGAATAATATCATTAAAAAATTGAACAATGAGGATGATTTTGTTAGATCAAAAATACTCTCTAAATTCAAAAATAAAGGTTTGAATGATTTAAACTTAGCAAATAAAAAACTCTCAATAGTAGCTAAAAACATTATCACTTATGAGGTTTCAATAATAAAACCTTTCAAAGACGAGAATACTGCAGTAAAAGCTTTAGGGGAAAATGAAAAGTACAAATCCAGTGTAGGTGATGAAAAAAGTATTAAAAGAGAAATAAGTCAAACGCCAGATAATAGCCATCTCGTATTCGTTTCTGAAACGAATTATAATATTAAACATTTCGATTCCTTAGATGTGAAAATCGCAAAAATAAATTCTAAAAATGATTTAAGTAGCTATAAAAAATTTATTCAAAATCGATATATAAATTCAGTTGTAGACAATATTGATACTAATCTCTTTCCTGAATTGAAATATAAAAAGAAAAGCATTGACAAAAACATTCTGATAAAGAATTCGGCTCAAAATATTATAGATAAAATTGCTAATAATAATTTTAATTCTGGTTACTTGATTTTTGAGAAGAATGCTATAACATATGTACCAAATCAGAATTCAAATTTCTTTGTCGAGTTTGAAGATAAAAGCAATATTGATAAAGCTACTCAAAAAGAATACGGAAGTCTTATCTCTAAATCAACAGGTGTAGTTTTTGAAAAAATTAATATAACAAATCTCAAACTATCATTTAAAGACGTTTACTCTGCTGATATAAGTGATGCTGAATTTCTTACTAAGGTTAAAAAGGATATCAATAAATACAATGTATACAGGCGTTTACAGATATATTTAAATGAAATGATTCAATCTGGGGGGACTCCATATTTTATAAACGCCCAAATTTCAAAACCTAAGATTGAGTTACAACTATGGAATAATAAAGAAGCAATTGACTTTTTTATTACTGAAAATGTTGCTATTGGGGATATCAATCTAAACCCTACTTCTTTTTCTTATTTTCAAAAGAAATCTGATATAGCAGATAAGTTAGGTGTGAACACCTCTAATCTTGAAACAGTAAAAAAAGAACTTGAAACGAATAATTCATTATATTTTAATCACTTTATTTATAAGCTAATAGAAAATGAGTCTATTAAAAATAACGCGATAGTAAAAGACTTTGGGAATCCATCAAATAAAGTGTACTTGAAAATAGAAGCAGATGAAGTAATAATTGGAGAGTTAATAAGTGTTGAAGAGGATTTTTACAAATACAGTTTAATATCTATATCTGATAAGGTAAATTATACTTTATATAAAAATCTGAGAAAAGAATATGAAGATAAAAGTTTTACTCCTCAATTATATTTGAGCAGGAAATTTAATTCTTCTTACTCAATTGAAAAGGTAGCTTCTGATGTTAGTAATAGCAGCAAATTTTTTGATTTAATTTTAGAACCTTTACTAGAACACAAAAAGAATAAAGCATACATTCAATCCACTCAAAACTTAGGAGAAAACTATAGATATAAAGCACTTCTATTTATAGATGGAAATATAAAAATGGTTTGGGAACAAAACAACAAGAATATAAAACCACAAGTTATTCATTTGGGACTAGTAGATAATATTAAAAAAATATTAGAGATAGCTAGTGACCCTTCTCGAATTCCACGTCTAGTAAAAACTAACCTAAGTAATTTATCAGATAGTCAGCTAGCAGATTTCATTTTATCTAGTCTAGAGAGTACAGATGATTGGAATAGAATTTATTCTATCATAAACCCACTTGTTTTTCATAAAGAAAGGGTTCAATAAATTAGTATATAGTAGACAGATCTTGAGACTAAAAAACCTCATTTAGCGTCGATAACGAGTGATATGACATAGATTATAAGTAACGAAATAGTACTCAATAGAGCCAAGAGAGAAGCTATTTTATATACAATGGTTTTGAGTTTTATTGATGTCAAAAAAGGAAAAAATACATGGAGCGTATGCTGAAATTGCTACATTTGATTTGGCGTACAAATTAAAATTTTAAAAATTAAGATGTTACTTCCATTAACCGGTGTTTAGAAAAAAGCGACCTAAGTAAGCATAATTGAAAAAAACAATTGTTTTTGAGGATTTCCGTAAAACATTCTAATTTTAATTTACGTACTTGTCAATGAAGTAAAAGTTTGTGATTCCCCTTTATTTGCTAATTAGAATTTTTAACACTTAAGAGAATCTAAATATGACAACAAAGAATACTTCTGAAACACAAAAAGTTTTGATAGCCAGTGATTATCTATCTTATGAAGAACTTGAAGTTACATTAAAGAATATTGATATAAAAACGGAATTGATATCTAGAGAAGAAAAAGTTCGAAATGATATTCATCCAGTATTGTTAGTAGCTAGTTCTTTATACATTACCAAGGATTTCATTATTCCAATGGTTAAGCTTATAATAAATCAATTCAAAGAAGAAAAGCCTAAAGGTTTAATTATCATTGAATTTCCATCCATAAGAGTGAAATTAAGATTTGACCTTTCAATGGAAGATTTTAATAAAAAAGTAGATAAATTAAAAGGATTACTAGGGAATCCAAAACTTTTTATCACTCAAGATGACGATGATGAATAGTTTTGAAAAACTTCAAGAATTATACAAAAAAGGTGATTATATAAGTTTTTATACGCTTTATAAAGCTTTAGAAAAACCTTTAGATGACGAAGTCCTACTTTTAGCGATAAAACTAGCAAGGAGCGCAAGCGAATGGCTAGATATAGAAGATATCTTAATACAATTAAAAAAGTCTGTAAACATTCAGTCAGTTGAAAAATCTAAACTATGCTATGAGTTTTACGATTTTGTAAGGAAAAAACTGAATAGGAAAGAAAGTGAAATTATTTTAGAAAAATGTTTTAGAGTAATCAGTAATAGCACTGATAGCGATTTAGTATTTTATGCTAAAAAGATTCAAATAAAAACGCGTTTGATTCTTTTACATCAAGGTTTATTAAATGCAGAAGAAAAAAGAAAAGTCATAGAGGATGGATTAAACTTATATGAGAAATATAAAGAAATTAATCAATGTGAGTCACTTTCTTTCCTTGAAATACTAGTTGATTATATAGGGAAACATCCAATACCTGATTTAAAATTTGGATTAGAAATTATCGAAAAAATAATTCAAGATAATTCTATCAAAAATTACAATAAAATTTCTTTTTACCTAAAGAAAGCTAGGTTTCTATTAAGAACTAAGTACTATTTAGAGATAAGAAACCCTATAGAGCTTCCTAATGAAATAAAAGAAATTTTATCATTTCTAGAAGAGAATAAATATTTACCAGCTACAGAAATAATAGAAAGTGTATATGGGAATCATTTATTAGATTTAGAACTTATTGAGGGAATAGAATTCTTAGAAAATAATATATTGAAGTTATGGCAGTTAGGATATCATCAAGAAGCTCGTAATGATTACAATAATGCTTTAAGATGGATGCAAGATAGAGGTCAGGGTAAACTGTTGAAAGAATTTAGTCAAAAAATAAATTTACCTAAAAAAGTTAATAAAACTATATTAGAAGCGGAGTTAGAGATGTTACACAAATCTCATGATTTCCATATTTCTGGAGACTATTATAATGCAGGAGAAACTTTAGAAAAAATTATATCTAATATTGAGAATGAAACTTTTCAGGTTTTATTTATTGGAACTTTGGTGAATAATACATCTCAGCGTAGCATAAAAAATATAAAAGAAATTAAAATTATTGATTCAAAAATTAAAGATTTAAATGAGGTAGGGAAAACATTTCTAATCGCACAACTTTATGCTTTCATGGCAATGCTTGACAAAAAGCAATCGAAGAAATATTTCATTAATTCTGGTAAAATGTATGAGAATTTAGGAATGATTCAAGAAAGTTTAGAACAATATCAAAATTACATCAATCAAAAGTTAATAGAATTCAATGAAAATAAAAAGTTGTCGACGATTGATGGAGTCCCTAAAGATTTAAAAAAAATAATTTCTTTTTTTGATGCTGATCATTGGATTAAAAACAGATATTCTTTACAAGGAAATTTATGTCAAGTCTCAGGTAATTTGTCGCTATACATTAAACAGTTTGAAATAGCCATTGAGAGTTTTGAAGCAGCTTCTAATTTGTATTTGAAAGCAAATCATTTGAATTCATTTGCGCTGAATACACATCGTCTAGGTTCAATATATTTAGAATTAGGTAGAAAAAATCAAAATATAAATGATTATGAAAAAGGGAATAAGGTTTTATCTGAGGGAATTTCGATTTCAAAAAAATCAAAGCTTAATAACTTTATTTGGAGATTGCAATTTATCTATGCGTTGACTTATATCGAACCATTAGCAAGAAAATTAGTCAGTCCAAATGATGTTTTGTTATATGTGAAAAATGGTGAGAAATGCTTGGATCAAATAGCATTTTATTTAGATGGAATGATTCATAAAGCGAATCAAACTAATTCCTCTGAAAATTTGGAAGCAACAATTACTTTCAAAGATGATACTAGACAAATTATTTCTTCTGGAACACATTTTTTTCAATCAAGAGGGAATTATACAAAAGCAATAGAATGGTTGGAGAAGATGCGAACAAGATCTCTGCTCATAAGTATGACAAATTATAAGTTAAATAATGATGAACTGAAAAAACATCCACTTTTACTACAGGAAAACAATATAATCTCTCATTTATATGAGGAGAACTTAAATGAGTTTCAAGAATATTCTCAAAATGATTTAGATAAGTTATATCAAAAGATGTTGAATGATAAGATTACAAATGAATATGCTGCTATAAAGCGACTAACAAAACTATCTATCACAAATCTGAAAGAGTCTATTAGAAATAACGAAAAAAAACTAGATGGTCAAAAACTATTCTTCCTCTACTATTTCATAGAAAAAGATAATATTTATGTATATGGTATAAGCTCTCAAGTAGAAAAAATTTTATTTTCAAAAGTTCCCATAAAGACATCCGACCTTGAAGATTATTTGTCTACTTTTTATCTAAATATAAATTTATCAAAAACAAAAGATTATAATCCTGGAGAAACATTTTGGACTCGTTTTAGTGATTTAATAGCTCCTTTGAAAGAGTGGACTCAACCTGACGATATTATATGCATCGTACCTTATGGGAAATTGCAAAACCTTCCACTGCATTCGCTTCATATTGATGGCAAGCCGTTAATTTATCGGAATCCTGTGTTTTATAATATTAGTTTGTCTACTTGGCAATATATACAATTTAAGAACACAATATTCAGTAATTTTAAATCCGTTGGGTTGTTTGGAAATCCTGAATACAATCTAGAAAATGCGGAGGAGGAAGTCTTATCGCTAGTAAGACTTTTTAAGAAAGAGGCTTTATTTGGGAAAAACGTTACCAAAAAGACTTTTCTCAAAGCTTTAAAAGCAGATGACTTCATTCATTTTGCTGGTCATGGAGATTTAGATAAAGGTCATGGGTTTTTATCGGGCTTAAAGTTAAATGACGGAGTACTTACAGCAAAAGAGATAATGAATCAACGTGCGAATACAAACTTTGTTACATTAGCTTCTTGTGATGTTGGAAGACAGAAAAATCATTCAGGGGAAGAATTAGTTGGATTGACTTCTGCCTTTATTGCAAGCGGAGTAAATACAGTAATGACTGGATTATGGGAAGTTGATGATGCAGATGCAAAAGAGTTCTTTTCCATTTTTTATAAAAAACTCTTAGAAGGTTTTCCTAAAGTCATAGCAATGCAACAAGCAATGCTTGCACTTATGGAAATATCAGGGAAATCACATTTTTGTCATTGGGCTATGTTTTCCTTAACTGGTGATTGGAGATAAAGAAGAACATCATTTATATTCTTCTTTGTATAATTTTTGTAATTTAACTTTAAACTCTTTCTGTATTGATTTCATTATGGTTCGTTCCGTCTGTGACTTCCTGAATGGCTTATTTAATTTATCTAGAAAACTATTTGACTCTTCATGTTTTTGTAATGCTATTTTCAACTCTTCTACTTTATCAAGAATAATATTTCTTAATATTGGCTTTAGCCTCTTGTCTCTGAATAAGTTTATATATTCTTTAATTTCATAATAATACTCTTTATCTAATATTTTTTCTATTTTTTCTTTTTCTATTTTAAACTTTAATCTTTCTAAGAATAAAATATTGGAGTTTGAAAGTTGAGTTTCCCCTGAGTTTAAAGTTGATTGATTATTTTGAGAAGATTCCATTTCAGCAACAGGGAAATTGTACTCGTTCTCCTTTATATGATATTTTGTATTATCCCATTTCAAAAAAAAGCGATCATATTTTTCACTTTTCTTAAATTCTTCTAGGTCTAAGTATACTCCATTTATAAAACCGCCTAAACTTTTCCCCCAGATACTTTTTACTAGATGACTAATAGATACTTCAGTTAAATTGACAGGGAGATTTTCAAAATCAAGAATTCTTTTGATTGTTGATTTACTACATTCATTCTTTTGTAGATCATTAAAATTATCAGATATATATATTATTATTTCTAGAGTTTTTATAACACCCTCTTTTTTGTATTTCTCCTTAATCTTATGGGATAAAAAAAGTAACTCAGTCACTTCCTCTCTATTATACCTTGGTTTCTTCTTACTCATTTTTAACTATTTAAAATATTTCAAAATAATTGACAAATTCTGCCAATGTCTTTGTCCATGGATAACCACGAAGTTCCATGGACAAAAATTAATATGATTTGAAGCCTATGTTTGTCCTGAGATTAGAAAGCCTCTCCGGATTAATAGGCTTTCGCAAACGTCTTGCGCAAGACGTGAATTTAAAAATTAACATTAAAAATTCACGTCAAATGAAAACAAATTTTAGACTTTTAATCGTTTCTTTAATTTTTAGTATCACCTTAAATTCTTGTACTATAGATGATGATATTAATCAAGAGGAAACAAATCAAACGCAAACTCAATCAAATGGTAATATTTCTGATCCGCCAGATCAAGAATTAGAACCAGAGCCATGTGTAGACCCAGAACTTGAACCTTGTGAAGACTAGTTCATGTTAATTCTATATAGAGAATAAAAGTATACTTACTGTAATGCTCGTCTGCAGACGAGCATTATTCTATTTTTCTCTGCTGAAATGGAGCTGTTGTTTTTTCATAATTTTCTCTATTAGATTTTTTATAATTTGTATATGTATTTATCAACTCGACACTATTTTTCACATTAAACCTTTCACAAAGATTCTTTAGGTGGGACTCTACAGTCTTAGGAGAAATATATAACTCTAAAGCTGTTTCTTTTTGAGTGATTCCTTTACTAATTAATTCTATTACTTCATTCTCTCTTTTAGAAAGCTTTAACCATTTTCCTAAAAGCAGCATTTTAGTTATATTTTTATCTACATATTTATTTCCTTTAAATACTTCTTGTATTGCATCAAAGACATTTTTTGCAGATAATTGCTTGTCTACATATCCATCTAAGTTGTAGTCTTCAATTAGAGTTTCATAGTAGTCTACTTTTGCATGTTGCGTGAGTATGATTATTTTTATTTTAGGATATCTTTCTCTTATTAATTTCGCAATTGAAAAACCATCGTACTCGTTTGTTTCAAAATTTAAGTCTAATAATATAATATCTACAATCGAATTCTCGAGGTTTTTAGCTGCTTGTTCGTAATTATGACATGATATTACATTTTTTACTAATGAATTGTACATTAAAAGCTGTTCCAAGCCTTCAGAAAAAAGAATTGAATCGTCAATGATCATGATTGTTAAACTACTTTTCATAAAGATGTTTGTTTAAAGGAAAACTTAATTTGAATTCAGTCCCAACTTTACTAGGTTGAATGACACAATAGCCTCCAAGTAATTTTGCTCGCTGTTGTATATTAATGATTCCTATTCCATCAGTTTTGGATTCTTTATAACCAATACCATTATCAATAATATGAAAATTAAACACATTAAGAGAGTTAAGATTGTTAGAAATAGTTACTGATGTAGCATTTGAATGCTGCTCTATATTATTTAAGATTTCTAGTAAGATGCCATAAAAATTTGTTTGTGCATCAAGTGTCATATCATTCAATACATTTGGAATTGTATCTTTTATATGTATCTGAATCCCTCTGTATATTTGGAATTCTGATAACTGATTAATAATAATCTCTAACAAATTAAACTTTTTTAGTTTATCTTGTAAAGGAGACAATCGGTGTGATATTAAACGTGTTTGATGGTTAATATCATTGATATTATTTGTAATCTCATTTATTGCTTCACTTTTTTTAGAATCGTTTATATAATTTAAAGTTTCAACTTTCAACCGTATTCCATCTAAGTTTGTAGCGATTATATCATGTAAGTCCTTACTAATAATTTTTTTTATTAATTCTTGCCCATTATAATTAGCTTTTAATTTTTCAACTGCTCGTTTCTGTTTTAAATTTTTTTGACGCTGCACTAAAAATAGATATGCTATAAACAATAGTAGAAGTGCTAGCAATGACATAATGAGTAAAAGGTTTTTAATTTTGATATTACTATTTTGCTCATTAATAAGAGAATCATTACGCTGATTAAGCATAGATAATCTAAGGTTTTCATTTTGCTTTTTTTCGCTATCAAACCTTTCTTGTAGTTCCTGTACTATCTTCGTTTGTTTAGCGTTGAAAGTCGACTTATAATTATCAGAATATTTTTTTTGAAAGTCATAAGCTTTTTTATAGTTACCTATTTTTAGATTGTATTTGGCATTTATTTCATGATTACGGTTAATCACAGCATTATTTTCAATTTTATCAATAAGTGAATTTGCTTTACTTAAGTATTTCTTAGCAAGTAGTAAATCATTAGATTCTATACATAAAAGAGCTAACTCATTACTGTTATAAAACATTGATTGTAAATTATTATTTTTTGTATTCAACTCTAATGCTTTTATATAATATGATTTGGCATTAATTAAATCTTTTTTTAAATAATAGACAGTTCCTATATTATATAATATCGATGCTAATTTGTTGTTTTTCTTCTTACTGAATTGAAGTGCTTTATTATAATGAACTAACGCTACATCATATTCTTTTTGAGTTTTATATGCATTAGCTATATTGTTATGACTCATTAACATACCTAGTGTGTCACTAATTTTTTCTCTATAGGATAAAGCTTCAAAGTAGTATTTTAAAGCTTTTGTATTATTACCTAAATCTTTTTGTATTTGTGCAATCGCATTACTAACCGTAGCTAATCTTTTAAAGTTTTGCGTTTCATTATATCCATTATATGCTTTAAGTAATGCATTCAATGCTTTTTGGAAACTTTGCTGATTTTTATAAATAATTCCTGCGTTTAAAAAAACATTATATGCCTCTTTCGTTTGTTGATTTTCATATAAAATCAATGCTTTCTCCAAATAATAGTTAGTACTATCCGTTAAATGTTGTTTCCTTTTTAATAATGCAATAGCATTGAAGCAATAAGCAGATATTAAGGATGTCGAATCTATTTCAAGACTCTTTTTATAGTATTTTTCTGAAATTAAATACTCTTTTTTTAACCAAAATAGAGTGCCTAATTTTTTATATGAATTTAGAATACCAGTTTCATTCTTTTGTCGTTTAGCTAATACTAATGCATCTATATAAATTTCTTTGGCTTTATCTAACTTTGATTCTCTAACTAGACTATCTCCAACTTTAAATAGGTTTTTAATTTGATTATTCTGCGCATTGAGTTGGTAATTCGACAAGAAAATACAAAATATTAATATTTTGACTCCTCTACTCATATCGTTTATGTAACAGAAAGTAACCACTCTTCTAAATTAGTCAATAATTCGTTAATAATCATGTGAATAACAAAATATCAGGGAATTCCCCTATTGTTATTTATAGATATAATCTATAAAATTGAGAAGCTAAAATAATTATATAAATGAAAGTAATATCATGCAAAATAAAAATATATCAAACTCAATAAAAGAATGTACAATATTACTTGAACAAGATAGTGAGGTAACAATCACATTACAAAATTCTTTTTTAACGATAACCAAGAATAATTTTGAATTGTCATTAAAACACAAAAATTTAAATCTAAATATTTTAACCCATGAAAAATAATATACTCTTTAACACTTTTACTAAATATAGCTTACTAATCATGTTTTTATTGATATGTACGCTGGTTCATAGTCAAAAAAAAGAAACGCTGAAAGATGTTATCATTTTGGAATTTTCTTCTCCTTATGAAACTATGATAATTAATGTAGATAATGATAAACTTAGTCTTTTAGTCAATGATAAAACTAAGTTGGTAGAAGGAAAAAGGAAATCTATAAAAAAAGAAGATGTTTTCATTGGAAGTACAGTGGATATAACATTTTACATAGAAAATGGAGAACGTATCTTAACTAAGATGAAAATTCCGAAAAGTGAAGAGAATGACGATAATTTTGATGGTGTATTTGAAATACTAGAAGAAGATATTGCGTATATAGATGGTAGAAAAGTCAGTTTGTCTGATAACGCTAAGATTAAGTGCAAAGGAAGTAAACAATGTAATTGTAGTAAAGGTAGAAGTTTCTTAAGTTTTGCAGAAATTCCAATTGGAAGCTTCTTAAGTGTTACTGGTGAACAAAAAGAGGATGGAATATTTGAAGCTTCAAAAATAACGGTATGTCAAAATATATATACAAGTAACGATAAACAATTGATGCAAGAAGTTTCTAAGAGCTTTGATGCATCTAATTTGAATCGTGTAACGTTCATCCCCAAAGGATCATTTAATCCTTCTTATGGACTTCACAAAGGTAATATCAAAATAGGAGAAGTAAATTATAAGATACTGGATAATATAGAAATTCAAGGATATATAAATCTAGTCGGAAATAGAATTCTTCCTCAATATGCTAAAGAAGAAAGCTATACTGAAAAACATAATATACTTTTTCGCTTTTATGTTATTGATAATGATATCCCAAATGCATTAGCTTTTCCTAACGGTATGATTTTCATTAACACAGGACTTTTAAAACTTATTGAAAATGAGGCGCAATTAGCAGCAGTATTAGGGCATGAAATTAGTCATGTGACTTATGAGCATGGAGCAGATAGGTACAAAGTGAGTAAGTATTCTGAAAGTAAAATTGTAAAAAAAGGAATCAGCTGGCTAAAAAAGAAGGTCAAGAAAAAAGCTAACATAGACGAGAATAGTATTTTGGGATCTATATCAGAGCAGGTATTAGAATATACAACACCTAAAAATATCATAAACATATTCGATAAAAAAAAGGAAATACAATCCGATAGAGTTGGTCTACTTTATATGTATAATGCAGGTTATGATGTGAGAGAGGCTAAAAAGTTTTGGCAAATTATGGTTAATAAGACTAAAGATGAAAAATTTCTTAATAAAGTGACAACTAACGCCTTGGATTTGCTAGAATCATTAGATGGGAATGTAGATGGAGACATGTTAAAAAATGCGAGTAATGAAGGAATGAATATGTTAGCAAAACAGATTTTAGAAACTATTTACACCTCACATCCGTTATCAGTAAAGCGCTTAGGTAGTATACAACAGCTTTTATCAAGAATATATAATGATTTGGATTATGAGCAATATAGTATAGGGAAAGAAGAGTTTGATAAGTATTTAGGAAAACTTAAAGGAAACTAAGATGAGATCGATAATCGTATTTTATAGTTTACTAATATCATTTGTTACATATAGTCAACCTCATGCAGAACTAATTGATTCTCTTACTAATGGCATGACTGTGAATTTAGAGCATGGAGATCGATTTGATATTAGTGTTAAAAAGATAAAAATAAATGGATTCAACTATATATACGGAAATATTTATGCTCTACCAGCATACATCTTACTTCCAAAAAAATATCCGATAGTTTACAAAAAGATAGTTTTTGTACTAGAAAAAAATAACGTTACTTATGTTGTAAACGATCTTCGTGATCAATTTCAAGGAGAAAGTGGAGAATACAAAATGTATCTCAATGTAAATACAGATCAAGACATAGAAATATCTGGTTCAATTTTCGTTCTCAATAAAGAATCTCACCTGAATAGGAATAAATATAATAAAGTTGCAAAAGGTATGCTTATTAGAAAATCGGGCAGCATATTTATTGACGAGGATGGGATGGAGTGGGAATTGCAAAATCAAATAGCTAATATTTATCATAATCCCGCGCAAAACGCTAAGTTCCTCCATAAAGTTAAGAAAGGGGGAGAATACGAAACAATAAGAAGAATATATCTATGCGAAGGTGAAAAAAAACGAATACTAAGCAGTGCGGGTATTATAGAAGTAATAAGTGTTCAGTCTGATACCTTACGAGGTTGTAATATTATTGATCCGAGTATAACCAAAAAAGGAGGCACTTATAATTTTGGCCAAACAAGCCTTATGAGTATATTTCCCCAATCTGAGCATAGTTTTTTTGATATACAACCCCATGGAGATATCGCATGGGGTAATAATTATAACATTCTAGATACGGATTATCCTTGTTTAGAAAACCCTTGCGAAAAATTTGATAAAGATATTTCTTATACTCTATTTCTAATAGACCGCTCTGGAAGTATGGCAAAAAGAGGAATAAGCGGAAAACCAAAAATACAAGAAGCAAAAGAAGCTGCCATTCATAGCTTAAATTCAATGCAAAATAATCAGGAAATTGTTCAAGAAGTGGGGTTTCTAACTTTTTCAGGAGGTTGTATTAGTGATCCAACAGCAAATCAATCACTAGGTTTTAGTAGTAACATACAATTTGTGCAAAACTCTATCAATACAATTTCTAATCCTAATGGAGGTACTCCCTTAAAAGAAGCCATTGATGCAGCCACGCAAAGATTTCAGAATTATGTAACACAAAAAGGAAGTAATAGCGTCGCTAAATTAATTGTATTGAGCGATGGAGTATCATCATGCAGTAAAATACGACCATCTAATGTATATGCAAAAGGTGCTTCATATTTTTCAAAAAACACATTTTTCAAAAAACAAATTATAGTTAGATATTATACTATTGGCTTTGATATTAAACCAGGATCTGAAGCTGAACGTGATTTACAATATTTAGCAGAAAGATCAGGAGGGAAATATCTAAATGCTAAAAATGAATTAGAATTAACAAGAGCATTTCAACGATTTTTTAAACAGTATACTCCAAAGAAAACACCAATATCAATAGATTTAAGTAAAAAACAATATACGAGATTTAATGAAGGAATTGAAAGTGTTAACAAGGAAAATTATAGAGAAGCAAAAGATGTTTTCAAAGAATTGTCAATTGTTTATACAAATGATTACAATATAATATTCAATTTAGCATTGATGTATGAGGCAAATAACTATTTTATCCATGCAATAGAGATGTTTAAAAAATATTTACAATTAAATCCAAGAGCAAAAGATTCTAAATGGGTTCTTCAGCAAATAGAGCTGCTACAAAATGATTACAAGATATTTATTGAGTATACGAAAAGGGTTGTGAATAAAGACTTAGAATATTTAAATATTTATTTTAAAAAAGTTCAAAATGGAGAAAGTTTAAAATTAGCAGAGGAATTTAAAGGATTTATAAAGGAAAAAGTTGAATATTATAAGAATTTACCAGAAATATTTAATATTGGGAATAAACACCTTGTAATAAATTGCAAAGAAATCTCAAGATCATTAAATAAATGTTCCAAAATTATCAGGAAAAATTCTACGAACTGGGATAAAAACGCAATTCCATTTTTATCACAGATTTATTTAAATCTAAAAAAATTAGCTGAAAATTGGTGATGTTTTTTCAAGACCTCATTAAGGAAAACCGTAAAATCGTTTTCTAAAAATGTTGTAATTTGATGATAATTTAATTTATAATAATATGGAATCTAAGAAAGGTATCAGAAGTTTACTAAGAATGAACCCTATTTTATGGAAAGCTTTATTGATTATACTATTAGTGGGTATTGTTTTATTAGCTATATCTAATATTTCTTCTTTTAACTCTAATTTTAAGACATGTGCCAAAATTGTTCATGAGATAGGTGTTTTATGTATTACAATTACACCTATTTTATTTGTTTATGAATTAGCTCTGAGAAGGTTATTTGTTCATGAAATGTCTCATGAGGTTGAAAGAGTAATAAACAAAATAGGAATCAAGGAAGAAGTAGCTAATATAGTCAGAAAATCTCTTCCTAAATCTTATGATAATATTTTGAGTAATGGTATCTCAGATGCTTTTCCTTATTTAGATCCAGAACATCTTAGAGACAGAATTATAGAAGCACAAGATGCAGAAATAAAGATTTTAAAAATTTGGATTCCTTTCTTAGATGAAGCAATCGAACCCAATCTTTTTATCGATGCTATTGATAATAGAAATTGTAAGTTTAAAATAATTTTATTTGATCCAAAATCAAGTGAAGCAATAGAAAAAAGAGTTAGAACATTGAATTACTCACAAAAATATTTCCAAATGAGTATTCATGCAAATTTAAATTATATACATAGTGTATGGAAAAAAATAAAAAATAAAGATAACTTGATGGTAAAAGTGCATGACGACTTCATATCCGCGTCCTTAATAGGCTTCAAAGATTATTTTGTAATGGGATTATATTTGCATGAAAGGATAGCAACTCGCTCTCTTCAGCTCAAAATTGAGAAAATAAGAAATGGTAAAGAAACAGAGTTCTTCAAACAGATAAACCAACATTTCAATAGTCAATGGAATAATGCATATAAGAAAGTTGTTTTTACAGAATCTGATTATAGTTTTTCTGAAACTTAATAGCTTTTAAAGCTTTTCTTGCTATCTAGTGCATAAATCATATAAAAACTTATTGAAGAGAACATCAATAAGAATCAATATCCCGCAACACTTCAAACGCTGATGAATCTCTGTATTTATCATTCTGTAAAATATCATCAAAAATATCCATTGCATTTTCTAAAGATCTATTCTTTTTATCATATTCTCGTATAGCATTATAGGCATTTATAATAACTTTTAAAGGTTCATTTTGCACATGACGTTTTGTAATATCAGGTGCTAAGTGTGTTTTATATTTCCCAGCCAGTGCAATACACTTATGAGGATAATCGTTAGTAGATTTTTGTAGAAAATCATAGAAAGGATATTCTCTATATCTACCTACTTCAGAAATAACATAATTTTCAAGAAACTCTTCAATATCTGTAAAGATTTTGGGATTCATATGATAAAAAGCTCGATTGTAAATTCCTCCAAGTTCTTCATCATCTATATCTAAAAATCGATTAACAATCTTTAATGCTCCACTAATTTTTGATTCTTTTTCAATAAACTCTAAAGCAGTTTTTACACAGCTATTTGGTTTGTTATGAATAATAAAATCATTCAATAATTGCTCTGAGCCTTTATAGTTATTGCAAAATCCAATGGTAATTAATAATCCTATTTCATTATCAGCTTCTTTAACTTTCAATGCTTGCTCAAAAAAAACAATTAACTGAGAAAAACCGTGATGAATTAAATATTGTAATGGGTTTATGGAAACCTTTAGAATTCCAGAATGAAAATCTTTTGATAAATTAAGGAATAGGTTTAAGATTCTGTCTTTGTCATGACGAATTAAATATTGTAACTCATAGATTATAGCAGCTCTTGTTGACGGACGTATATTATCAACTAAAAGTTCTAAAGTTGAACATATAAAATCAAAAGTATCTTCTGAAAAAGAATAGTCAATAAGTGCGTTCGCCGCAGCACCTCTGACTGAACTAATCCCAGTATTAAAAATATTTTCAGTATTTATTTTTCCTTCGTCTCCATGTAAAGCATTTTCTTTTAAAAACTCTAATACTTCAAGGTAAATCTTTTTATGTTTTGGAAAATAACTAACTAACCTAATTAGAGATGACTTATCATAGTCATTATTAATATCTCTTTGAGTAATAGTTTTTAAAAACAAATCAAATAATTTATCAACTTCTATTTGTCCATTTTTTAAGCCTTCCAAGCCACTAATTACATAAGTAGTGGAAATAGAATCATCAAATATGATTTCTTCAATAAGAGATAAGTATTTTTTCGGATTCTCAGATACATAAGCTGAAAATTTTCTTTCATGTTCAAATTCAGAAGGATGTTTCCAATTATTGAAGCTTTTATTTTTATGAGTATACTTTTTGAAGCTTGCTTTCCAGTTTTCATCACTGAAACTATTGTAATTAGCATCTTCCAATACATCACGATTAACAAAAACAAGTGTCTCTTTAGGCTCTTTTATTTCAATTTCTCCAAATTTTCGTTGTAGTTCTTGATATTTTTTTAAAAGTCTCTTGTTATGAATGTTGCCATTATTTTTAATACTTACTAATAACTCATATTTTGTATAGCCATAAAATTTATTTTTAACTTTTTCTCCATTATCTCTGATGATGAGTCTAACTTCATAATCTTTATAAAAGTTAGGAATTATATGGCTATTTAAATAATTTCTTTGTGAATCTGTAAACAAATGATACGCCTTACCGAATGTATCCAAAAGTAAATAATTTAGATACTCATCAAAGCGGAACGACACTGTGAATTTTTTTAAATCAGAAAAATAAGAATAAGCTTCTTCTATAAGAAATTCAGGAAATTCATTAATAATACTAAGAGCAATGATAATATGAGTATTGTAGTTTGAATTTAAATAATAGTTAACTTCATTTTTGACAAAATCAGTATTATTTAGGAAAGTTTCTTTTAAATAATCTACTAGTTCATTCAACTGCTCATAATGAGGATGAAAACTATCATTTTTTCCATTATATGATTCAAATGCTTGGTCATAAAATATTATTCCTTGAAGTTCATAACTTCTTTTAGTTATAATCTCTCCAATGATTGTTTTAACAAGATTGTAAGCAATATCAGAGTGTGTTTTCCAAAATGTTTCGTAAAGCTGACTACCGTGATTTTTTGAAAAGAAATAATCTTCTCGATCTTTATAAGAAGTTCCTTTTTTTATTTTGGTATTTGAAATGACTTGATTTTTTACCCATTCAGGAAAGTTTTTAACCGCATTTTCCAAAATAGAATGAAACCAATATTCTTTATGAAAATCAAGATTTCTTTTAAATACATTTTCAATCAATTCAATTGCCAAAGGATTCTTTACCTCTATTATTCTCCATAAATAATCAATTATAAGTTCATCTTTAATATCAGAATTTTTCAATGATTGGTAATATTCTAGTAAAATATCATTTTGGTCTGTAAAAATGAATCGCTTGAAAACATCAATAATTTGATCTTTAGAAATCTCAATGCCTGCTTCTATTTCTGTTCGGAATATTTCATTTTTTATAAAGAAGGTAAGCCAACCTTTACCTAAGTAAGAAGACAAAAAAGCATCTTTTAATAGTTTTTCTTTTAGAATAATTTCTTTTACGATATTTTGTTCTAGAATATTTGGCTCATCTTGAAAAGCTATTTGTTGTATCACTAGGAGCTTTAAGTGAAACCTAATACTTTTATTTTCCAAAAGCTCAATAACATTCACGCTGTATTTATCAGGATCAACATTTCTAATATAATTAATGATTTGTTTTACTTTTGAGCGTATAAATAAACCTTGATGTCTTGATGTAATATCTTCCGTGAGATTGATATCATTATTCACGAAATTTCGAGCAAATGAATAATCAAAAAATGATTGGTGGAAAAACTCTATTTTATCTTCTCCTTTAATAATCCCTTCGGATTTCAGATAATTTAGTTCATCATAATAGGAATCTTCAAAGTACAATTCAGGTATATTTATTTGTTGCGTATCGTACATTTTTACAGCAATCTCATATATCAATTTTGTAATTCTAGAAGATTTGAGATGAGTATGCTTTGCGCCATTTTTTAAAAGAATTTTATATTTCCATAGTTGATTATATAAGTCTTGCAAACTTTTAATTTCATCTAATTTTAATTCTGCCGAATATATCTTAAGAAAAACATCTAAATGAAGCGGAACAGCTAGCAATTTTAAGAATGAATCAGAGAATTGACTAATATTCTTAATATCAGACTTTTCTAAAATTTCTAAAAGCGTATTTTTATCCAATTCTTTAATTATAAACTCTTTCTTTCCTTTATAATTAGAAATAATCGGATCGTAATTTAAATCATAGATTCTTGTAGATAGTATGATTTTTACTTTTGGATTCCCAATAAATTTTTGAATCAAATTATCGTAAAAACGAAGTGGTTTCATATTAGAAGACAGCGCTTGCGATAGCGCATCAATTTGATCAATAAGAAGAACGCCTGTTTTGTGCTCGCCAATAAATTTAGTAAAGAAATCTAGGAAACTAGTTTCTATATCTAGTTTATCTTCTAACTCCTTGATCGTAGTAAACGTTAATCTATCAGCTTTAAGCGATAAAACAGGAATATTGTCTTCAATCAATTTATCATAAACCTGTGAAATTACAACAGTTTTTCCCATACCAGCATTTCCAGAAACAACAGCGATATTCATTTCGTTTTCATTGAGATCTTTTAAAACCCAATTAATAATTGAGTTTCTTACGGGTCTTATAATATTGAGTGTTTCATCCTTTCCGAAATATGCCTTTACTCTTGTGATATCGTTCGAAATAAATTTAGCTTTAGATATGAGTTGTTCATCAGATAAAGTGTTTTTCTTTTCAACGATTGTAGGACTGAATTTTATTTCTGTGAAATAGCGACTCATAATATCGGTATTTGATCGAATTCGCATATCTAAATCAACAGCACTTATCATTTTTATATTTAGTTTATTCAAAAGTTCTTCAATAGAAGGAAGAATGTTTTCAATCTTTAGACTTTTAAATGATTTGGCAGTTAACTCCTTTTTTAATAGTTTTTGCACATCTTGTGTTTGCCATTTATTTTTGAAATCAGCTAAGAAGATTTTAGCCTTTTGAGTAAAGTCTTTTGAAGCAACTATGAAGTATGTAAAATCTTCTATATCATAAATCAATGAAGAAGATGTTTTGTTATTTTGTTTAACTTCAAGAATATGATATAATAAAAATTTTAAGACTTCTGATAGGACAAGATTAATTCCAATATTTTTTTGAAGCCTCTTGCATTGAACTATAGCTTTAACCTTTCCATTAAGAAATAATATGGAATCTGTTCCTTTTTCACCAACACCTGATGATAATACTGCATTGTCATAAACATTCTTATAAAAACCTTTTTCAATTCGGTCTTTGAAATAATGATATACCATTTCTTCAAATTCTCTAGCGGGTAAACTATTAAAGTTTAAAGGTCTGTTGATATGTACTTCTTGTTTCATAGGGAATTGAAATAATTTCTAAATTTTAGTTCTCGTTATAGAGAGTTACTTAATTGTCTGACAAAATAAGAGTTTTATATGACCATTATAAGTAAAATTATTTTTAATTTTATCTTTTCAGATTATATTTTATGTAAGTAGAAATCATATAACATTATAAACAGCTTGAATGTCAGAAATTGAAGATGTAAGAAAAATTTTAATCGATTCTCCAAGTATCAATTTGCTAAAATCTAGAAATGTGGTTTTCATTATCTCATTTCTGAATTCTGTATTTGGTGAGAATCAAAGTGCTATTGCGTCAGATGATTTATACAGAAGACTAGAAGACTTCTTGAACTATTCAGAAGCAGATGTTTCTGATGAAGACCATGGTGATAAACTTTTTGAGACTGATGAAATCAAATCTAAAGCATATATAAAAAAGTGGACTGATAGTGGGTTTCTGAGCAACTACTATAACGAAAATGGAGATATTATTTATCAACTTTCCTCGTATACTATAAAAGTATTCAATTGGTTAGCTTCTTTAAAAAAGAAAGAGTTTATAGGAACAGAATCTAAGTTTAAAGATATTTTTAATCAACTTCAAGAACTGGTAGAACGTACAGATGAAGATAAAGAGAAACGAATAAAAAATCTTGAACGAAGAAAAGCTGAACTTGACGAGCAAATTCAAGATTTGAAAATGGGGAAAGAAGTTGAAACCCTAGATAATTTTGAAATCATACCCCGATTCGATAGATTAAATGCTACGGCAAAAGAATTGCTCACTGATTTTAAAGAAGTAGAAGATAATTTTAAAAAAATCACAAATCAAATCTATCAAAAACATCTCGACCAATCATTGTCAAAAAGTGATGTGCTCGATTATACTTTTGATTCGTTAAATCGATTGAAAGAAAGCCATCAAGGAAAGAGTTTTTATGCCTTTTGGGAATTTTTAATGGATAGTTCATTACAAAACCAATGGATAGAACTTACGGACGAACTCTACAGCAAATTAGAAGAAAAAGGTATACAAAATGAAGACACATTTTTAAGAGGTATTAAAAGCTATTTATTCAAATTAGGAAAGAAAGTATCTTACGCTAATGATAAAATGGCAGAAAAGCTGAGTAGAATCATAAGAGAAGGGAATTCTATTGATAGAGATTTAATTAAAAGATTGATTACTGATATAAAGAAGAACTTAGCAGTAATAGGTCAGAACAATATGCGCCCAAGTATATCTATGGAATTAGAAATAGCGATTGATTTGAATATACCTTTTGAAAAAAAGTTAACATACGAAAAAAAAGAAAATCATACATATAGTAGTAAACCTAAAATAGCTAATAATGATTTTTCGCAAGTAGAAGATTTTAAAGAAATCATTGCACGTAAAATAATAAATAAAGCGAAACTCAAGTCAAACATCAATACGATCTTAAAACATCAAAATCAAACAACACTTATAAAAGTAATCAAAGAAAGTGGTGGAATTTCAGAGGGTTTGCCTGAACTATTTGGGTATTTTGATGTGTTACAGGATTTTCAACATGAATTCAATGGTCAACAAATTGATACTGTATTTTTTGATGAAGAAAATAATAAATCAATACAAGTGCCAGAAATAATCATAACCAAATGAATTTAAAAGAACATATAAAACCCTATTCCAAATCGGTAGTGAAACTACTGAAAGGTACTGTCAACAGAAATGATAATGTTTGGGATGATGTACTTTTCTATAGAAAAGAAATAGCTGAATACATAAGCTTACTAGGATTAGAATTAATTGTGCGTGAAGACGATGGATATGCTTTTGTAAAACAATTTATAATTGATGAAGATAACAATACACTTGGCTTGGTGAGTCGTCGTGCTATTGGATTTGAAGTTTCAGTTGTGTTGGTCATATTAAGACAAATATTAGAAGAGTTTGAAAACAATCCAATAGAATTTCAAGGAACTATAAAATATATTCTTTTGGAAGATTTAAAAGACGAAATAGAACGTTTTCTTCCACAAAAATACAATACTGTCCAATTTTTAAAAGATTTAGATACCTACATAAATAAAATCATTGATTATGGATACTTAAAAAAAGTAAGTGGAGAAGATGAAAATCCAAAATATATAATTCATAAAATCATTAAAGACAAGGTTTCTCTTGATACATTAAATGATTTCAAAAATCAGTTAGAAGCGTATGTCAAGTCTATTTAGTACAGTATCAAGTGAAGCAGGTTTTCGACTTCAATATATGGAAATCCTAAATTGGGGAACTTTCGATGAAGAAATTTACCGTATAGAACCTAAAGGAAATAATTCATTACTAACAGGTGTAAACGGTTCAGGAAAAACAACATTTGTCGATGCATTATTAACATTAATTGTTCCTTTAAAAAACAGTCGTTTTTACAATCAATCTTCTGGTTCGGAAAAAAAAGGAGATCGGTCTGAGAAAAGTTATGTATTAGGTCATTATGGAGACATTCAAAGAGAAGACCAAAGTAAAACTACATCTCAAAGACTCAGAGATACCAGTTGTTACTCAATCTTACTTGCAAATTTTGAAAATACTGATGGGAAATCAGTCACACTATTTCAAGTACGTTGGTTTTCAGGGAACGAAATGAAAAGAAGTTTTGGAATTGGGTATATACCATTAGGTATAGCAGCTGATTTTCAAAATTTTGATGGGAAAGGGCTTTGGAAAAAGCTTTTGGATAAAAAATACAACTCAAACAGTACACGACGAAAACTAGAATTTTTTGATGGACCAACACAATATGCCAACCGTATTATAAAGCTATTTGGAATGCGTTCACTGAAGGCGTTAGATTTATTCAATAAGCTAGTTGGAATAAAAGTTTTAGGTGACTTGGATAGATTCATACGAAATGAAATGTTAGAGTCAAAAGATGCTGAAGAAGAATACAAGGCTTTAGAAAATAGTTTTGTGAACTTAATGGATGCCCAAAATAATATAAAGAAAGCAAAAGAACAGATTAAGCAACTAGAACCAATAAATACTTTAGCTGAACAATTGGAAGATAACCAAGAAAAATTAGAAAGTCTAAAATTTAATAGAGATACTGCTTTGTATTGGTTTGCAAAAAAAGGGAAAGAACTTTGTGAATCCGAAAAATCAAGATTAGCAAATGAAATTGATACTAAAAATAAGAGAATAAAAATTCTGAAAGTAGGAGAAGGCGAATTAAAAAAGGAAATAGCTGAAGTAGCTGTTCAAATTGAAAAAGATGAAGTTGGTCAACAAATAGAAAAATTAAAAACACAAAAGTCAAACGAAGAAGTAAAAACTTCCGATAGAAAAAATGCACTTCAAAAATATAACATAAAGGTAGGTTCTGTATCATTCCCAAAAAATCCCTCCAGAAAAATATTTGAAGAATCTTTACGAAGAGCAAATGAGGAAATTAAAAATATTAAAGTAACGCGACCAAAAAAAGAAGAAGCTTATTACAATTTAAAAACTAAAATTGAAGAAAAAGAAGTTCTGATTAAAGAAGCAGTAAATACTGTCGAAACTTTATTGCAAAGCGGAAATAATATTACTGGACGAGTTGCACAAATAAGAAATGAAATTATCAATGCAGTCGGAGCGACGAAAGAAGAAATTCCTTTTATCGGTGAACTCATTTCTATAAAAGATACTGAAGTTATATGGGAATTAGCAATTGAAAAGGCATTGCATAACTTTGGACTCAAATTAATAGTTCCTGAAGCATATTATGATGAGGTAAATAAATATGTCAATCAAACGAACTTAAGAGGGAAAATAACATACGAGCGTTTTCGTGATTCATTTTCGATGCGTTCATTCTCAAATAGAGAAAATGACAATGAAAATTATCTAGTAAATAAATTACAATTCAAAGCAACAAGTAAATATTCAGAATGGGTGGAGCAAAATGTGACAAGTCGCTTCAATTTTTTATGTGCGGAAAATATGTCAGCGTTTTCAAAAGCAGACAAGGCAATTACAAAAAAAGGACTCACTAAGTTTGGAAAAGGAAGACACGAAAAAGATGACAGGAAGCAATCTTTATCAAAAGAGCGTTACGTTTTGGGTTGGGATAATTCTTCTAAAATTAACTATTGGCGTAACCAAGTTCAAGAATTAAGAGAAGAAGTGAAAATTTTAAAAGCTGAGTTTAATTCTCTAGAAAGTACTTTAAAAGAAATAGATGACCAAAAGAATAATTTGAATCATTTAATTATAGGATATCCAACCTTTAATATAATTGATTGGGCTTCTTCTGCGAAAGAATTTGAAGCGTTAGAAAAACGAATAAGAGAGCTAAAAGAAACGAATCATCGAATAAAAGCTTTAGAAAAAGAGAAAGAATTACTTAATGGAAAGTTAATTGAAAAAGAGAAGGAAAGAGAAGGTATTGTAGATGAAAGAGCTGATTTAAAACCTCAGCTAACAACGGCTGAAAAATTATACAATGAAAATGCTGCATTGTTAAATTCAATTCAAGCTGATACTATTGATCTTTCCAATTTTGGTGTCGGAAATACTGATTTAGAAAATATAGTATATGCTAATTTTGAACTAACCCGAAACACTTTTCAAAACAAAAACAACGTTGAAATTTCTAAACTTGAAGCGGCTTTAAGAAAATTAGAAAAAGATATTAATGACAAAATAAGACAATTTAGATATCCTACTGAGAAGATAAAAAAAGATTTTCCAACTTGGATGTCAGATGTGAGTCATCTCTCATTAGAAATAGAATTGATCTCTGCATACCAAGAAAAATATAATGAATTAAAAGAGAATGATCTTCCAAAATTTCAGAAAAAATTTGATGACTATTTAGAAGAAACCTTAACAAATAAAGTTGGTGAGTTTAAAGAGTTTTTTGATAGTTGGTCTGAGGAAATAAAAGAGAATATAAAGTCATTGAATAAATCTTTAGAAGGAATTGATTTTGCATCAACTCCACAAACTACGTATATACAATTAAAAGATAAAGCGAAAAAGAATGATCTTGTTGATGAATTCAAAGAATATCTTCGAAAAGCGATTCCAAACTTTAAAGAAATTCGTAGTAAAATAGGTGAAGAAAAAATACATTTTGAAAATGCAATTGAACCATTTATTAAAAAACTTCGTGATGAAAAATGGAGAGAAAAAGTAATGGATGTAAGAACATGGTATGAATATAAAATTGAAGAATTTTACAGAGAGGATAATTCTAAAAAGAATACTTATGAAGGTATGGGGCAATTATCAGGTGGAGAAAAAGCGCAGCTAACATATACTGTACTTGGTTCAGCTATTGCATATCAATTTGGATTAACTAAAACTGGTACAGAAAGCGATTCTTTTCGATTTATTGCTATTGACGAAGCATTCAAAGCACAAGATGCTAAAAAAGCTAATTACTTAATCAATCTGTGTAAGCAATTACATTTACAATTATTGGTTGTGACTCCAAGTGATAATATTGACATCGTGGAAGATCATATTTCTTTTGTACATTTTGTAACGAGAAAAAATGATCGTAATAGTTGGTTGTATGATATGCCAATCGATCAATTTAGACAAGAAAGAGATAAATACCTTAATAGCTAATGATTGGTGTAGAAGAAATAAAAAAGAAGGCTTTAAGTAAATATACTACGTTTTTAGAATCTGTTGTAAATAATGAAAATATATTTCCTCTTATTATTTCAGGAAATAAAAAACCTAGCAAATCTACCAAAGAATTTGATAGAGAAATTAGAGAACTTCTATCAAATTCAAAAGAACAAAAAGGATATGGTTTTACAATAGCTTATGAAACAAGAAAGTCAAAAATTTTAGGAACTCAGAGTTTTCCGAGTAAATTTTCATTTGAATCTGAAATTGATTATCTCAAATTTTTAAATAAGACCAAAGAAGTAGCTTTATTTAGAGAGATAAAAAAAGAGACATTTACTGAATTTTCTGAACTAAAAACATGGATGCTAAAATATCCAAAAAAAATAATTTCCAATAAAGAAAACTGGGATGCCATACTTAAAGTTTGTCGATACTTCAAAAAGAATCCTATACCAAATTTGTATGTAAGAGAATTGCCGATTCAAGTACATACAAAATTTATTGAGCGCCATAAAGGAATTATCAAGGATTTACTAGATATACTTATAGAAGATTATGTGAATTTTGATGCTTCAAAGTTTGAGGAACGATTTAATTTGAAATTTTCAGAACCTTTAATAAGATTTAGAGTATTAGATTCTAAAATATCGGAAAAAGTCTTTTCAGGAATTAGTGATCTTTCTATACCTGTTTCTCAGTTTAGAAGCTTAAAACTTAAAATCAAGAGAATCATCATTGTAGAAAATAAAGTTAATTTATATAACATACTTACGTTACCTAATACAGAAAATACAATTGTTATTTTTGGAAAAGGATATTCGGTTTCCAACCTCAAAAATATAGAATGGTTCAACGATAAAGAAATTCTTTATTGGGGAGATATTGACGCACAAGGTTTTGAAATACTTTCACAAGTCCGAAGTTACTATCCACAAGTTCAAAGTGTTTTAATGGATACTAATACTTTTACTAAATTTTATGAAAATGATTTAGGAACAATTTCTTTAGTGAAAAACGAATTGAATCTAACTAAAGAAGAGGGGCTTTTATATAATAGGCTAAAGGCTGAAAATTTAAGACTTGAGCAGGAAAAAATTCCTCACGGGTATGTTATTAACTTTTTCAATAATTTATAGTTGTCACTAACTCTATATTCTAACTAATGATTTATTGAATCATTGATTAATTTGATTCAAGTCAATTACATTTTCAAACCATTCATTTGCTTTCAAGATAGTTTTTTGAGAACATTCTCCTTCATAAAATACAATCAAATCTTCTTTAGGACGTGTGCAAGCAACATAAAAAAGATTTAATGTTCTATTAAAATATTTTTCATCGTCAGATTTTCCTTCAAATAGATATTCATAACAAATAGAAAGTTGATGGATTTTATCATTATTTATAACAACTAAAACATTATCAAATTCTTCTCCTTTTACTCCATGTTGAGTTGAATATGAACTTAAACCCTCAGTATAATTGTAAAGGTTTATAAGTTCTAAATAATCAACTCTATTTACTCTTTCAAGTAGATAATCATTACTAGTAATGAAATCAGAAACTTTTGAATCAAATTCTAAAATACCAGAGCTTTCTGCATATTCTAAAACATATTTAATCTTCAAAGTAGTGAGCGAACATAATTCATCCATTTTGCTTTTTAAAACTGTTTTGTCTTTCCCTACGCGAATTTTAAAATCTACTTTTTTTAGCAAGGTATTTATGTTTTTATCCTGATAAAGTGATATGATTTCTTGAACTTTAAATAAATATTTAATTAGTGCATCTTTTTCATCATTTCTTGTATTTGATTCAGAATTTTTACTCTTTTTATTTCCAATAAGTTTTTCCTTATCTAGATATATTTTTGTTAAATCTTTGAATGGCATAGATAAAGCCATATCAAATAAATCGCTATTATCAATAATGTGAGTATACATTGCACCTGTGGGTAGAATTTTTTCAATTCCTGGGTGCATTCTTTTTACAGAATTGATAGCTTTTTGAATTGTATCGAAATTTGGTTCTTCCTTTTTAATTAAATCAATAGCTTTTTTGAAGTCTAACCCTTGATCGAATTCTTTGATTAATTTATTTAAAAGCTCTAAAAGTGAAAATGAATCTGTATCATACTCAATATCTACTGTTTTCAAATAATCTTTAATACGTTTAATATATCCTCCTTTTCCAACAATCTTATCTTTTGTGTAAATCTCGAATAAGGTGTTGAATTCTGCATGTTTAGCTATAGTACGATTTCTAATAAATAAGACCTTTGATAAAGGTTTTCCTTTCTTATCAAAATCTAGAAAATTCCAATCAGAACAATACTTACTTGTAGTTATATCTTTTAGTGCTTTATCTCCTAAAGAAGAATATAAAAAGGTAATATTTCCTTTTTTAATAGTTCCATCTTTATTAATATTTGGAGCATCAGTATTTTTTGAAGGATCTTGTTTCAAATCATCGTCTCTCAATTCATTAGCTAAATCAATAATCGATTGAGGATTTCTTCTATTTAATATTTTTTCAACTTTTGTTAGTTTTCGTTGAAAATCATTATTTATTAACTGATTAATGTTTAGCTTACCTATTCCTTTATCATAAATTGATTGCATGCTATCTCCAAAAAGTCCAATTCTCAAATCAATGCTTTTTAGATTAAGATTTTTAAATAGAATTTCTATAACCTCTGTAGATGTATCTTGATACTCATCTACAAAAATATAATCTAACTTATCACCTAATATTTTACACAAAAGAGGATGTTCTTCAAAAAGATACTTCGCAATTTGAATAACTTCATTATGCGAAATGACTCCTTTTTTTAAACTCTTATATTCTCGATATTGAATCTCTATATCATTTGATAAATCTTCTGTAGATACATCATCATTTAGTTCAATAATAGCATCTTTAAGATTAGCTTGAAATCCTTTTATATTATCCCATAAAAAATCATGAATTGTAGAAGCTTTTAAAGATGAAGATTTTACTCTATCGGTAATTTCATCCGCAGCAACATTAGTGTAAGTAATACATGCAATTTTTGATTTAGGTTCTTCTTCATTAATCCTTTGAATTAAATCAATTAAAGTATGTGTTTTTCCACTTCCTGCCCCACCACTTAATAGAAAATGGTTACCTGACTGCATTGTTTTAATAATTTGATCTACTTCTGAAGCCATAGTAATCCTTCTTTAATATATGATGGAATTTCCCAATTACTATAATGCTCGTCACTGTGGTAGATAACATCTAATGCAAAATGGGTTTTCTTTTTTATACAATTACTAGCAAGTTCGTATGCATCCTTTTTTTTATCTCCTTCTAGGTCAAAATGACCTTTGTTTTTTAATCCATTAAAATTATCCTTATTCGTCTTAATGAAGGTTTCATTGATATGAATAAATGCATCTTCAAAACTTCTCGCATGAAAACCATTTTCTTTATGCTGAAACGCTACACATAAATTATTTTCTTTAATCAAAATATTTTGAGAAGATTTGATTAATTCTCTAAAGTCTTTTTTTATAAAATGTTTTAATGAAGAATTTTTTATTCCTTTAACAGCTATGTCGTCAGGAGAACATGACTTTTCTACTGTTTTATTTTCCCCTTTTTTATTCTTCTCTGGAGTATTAACTAGTTTATATGTATCAATATCAGTAATTAAGAGTGACTTAATACCTATAAAATCAATAAATTTTTCAAATATATGGGCGTAAGCACCAACTTCAACAGTTGAAATATTTTGTGAAAGCAACGGAATTTCAAAATCATTTTCAGTATCTATTTTATCCATCATAGCTGAAAGTAAAATTCTTTCTGTATCGCCTTCAATTAAAATGGCTTTATCAGCAAAAAATAACTCAGCTCTGTTTAGAGTTAGGTATTGCTTTAGAAACTGATATTGATTTGTTTTATTTTCATATGTCTCTTTTAAATCTTTTAGATTTCGAGAACTAACCTTATTTTCTTTTTGATTTTTATAAAAATATTTAACATTATCAAAATCACTTTCAGCGACTATATGTGAGGAATGCGTAGTTATTATACTTTGTAAGTTGAATTTAGTTTTTTTTGAATCTCTTTTGCCTTTAATATTAAGTCCATTCTGCTCTTTTTCTAAAATTTTATTAATATTTTTTATGAATACATGTTGCATTTGTGGATGTGTATGAGCTTCTGGTTCTTCAATAAAGAGTATGTTTATATCAGCAGGTATTTGATCTTCTTTTAACTCTCGTTCTTTTCTAATTTCTCTGAATCTTATTTCCAGATCAAAGATGATTGAGAATAGGTTTAAATATCCCAAACCATTATAATCTTCAGGTAATAATGTTTTAGCAAACTCATAAACAACCGAGGTGTTTTCCTTTAAAATATTTTTACCTTGGAGGGAGGAAACTACTTTAATTAATGATTCTCCTTTATTCTTTCCTCCAAAAAGCCCTATTTTTTCTATTACTTCTTTAAAAACTTTAGGATACACTTTATCAAGTTCTTTATCGGTATCCTCCAATTTTTTATTTAATTCTTTGATAGTAATCTCTTCTTCTAAAGTATTCTCAAGGCTTTCATAATAATCTGATGATAATCTGGAAAGGGTTTTATTTGGTCTATTAGAATCAGAGTTATTAACTTCTCTCTTAGCTTTAATACTTTGGATATTAATTATTTTAGAAATCAGTTTTTTATCCGTAATTAATTCCTGTTTTCCTAAATTATCATCATCAATGTATTCATAAGTTTTTATCTCTGTCTTGAAATATTTAGAACTTGATGATAAGCGTAAAAAATCAATAATATTCTTTGTTTTATTTTCTTTTTTAAATGTTTCAAAATCTGTTTTCAGATATGTAAACTGTAATTGGTTTAAAAAATATTCAAAACCTAATACTACAATATTATCAGATTCAAGATTTAATATTAGTGAAGATACATTTCGTAGGTTATCTGAATCATTATATTCTATCTCAAAAAGAAGTTGAATACAAAATTCAAAGTCATCAGGAATAACTATAGAATTCTTAGTTTCTAATGCTTTCAGTTTTTCTTGTTCATCAAGGTTAAAATCATTTATAGAAAAAGTACTCTTTTCAGTTAGAAATTTCTCTATTATTGACAATAGTGATGTTTTACCTGTATTATTTTTTCCTATTATTAAGGAAAGTTGATCTTCTAAATCAATCGTGAAATTTTTTAATAGTCGAAAGTTTTTAATTTTTATTCTTCTAATTCTCATTTGATAAATGCATTTTAAATATTTAGTCGATATGATGTAAGAAAGTATAAATTTTAATTACGCAATTTAAAATAATTTCTTACAATCAAGAAGGATGTTTACTTTGTGTTAAATTTTCACTTTAAAGCCCGTTTTAATAAAAATTATGAACTTTATGATCGGTCAGTTTGATATTTGTTGAAATAATCAGTTACAGCTAATGATAACTCTTCTTCAAGTGTATATAACTTAAATTTTTGTATTGATTTTTTATGTCTACGTATATCATAATGTTTAGAATTATCCTTAGAAATATATTCAAATGCTAAAAAGGAAATACTGCGTTCGTACGTTCTTACATTGGAATCATCAAGATCATAGAATTGATAACCGTTCATTTTACGATTGAAGTATGTGGCAAATTCTAACGAAGGAAGTTTTTTTGGTCTATGTTTGTACTGAACCTTCACACCTTCTTTCAAATGACGATTTGCCAAGAGCTTGTAATGAATTGGCTTTTGTTGTTTATTATCTATAGAATCAATCGTGATTTTATCATCGAAAAATGTTTGTAATAAATCATTGTATAAAAAATGGAATTCAACTATTTCTAGTTGTTTTACAGTATGCTTTTTTTCGAGGAAACTATAACCTTTAGGAGTAATTTCATATAGCAACTTAATATCGTCAGTATATACTTCTTTTATTAATCCATTTTTAACTAAATAATGAAATTGAACCGTAACAAAGGCATCTTCAACAATCCCCAAAAAAGCACAG